>PMYF01000748.1:0-4306 GCA_003171295.1 Acidobacteriota bacterium
ATATTACCCGTTTATTTTCAATAACATCGTTGGAAGCACTTTCACTTTAAAAGATCTCTATGCGGAGGGCATGCTCTTGAGTCTGGGCAGCGGGTGGATGGTTCGCCTGATTTGGCGAAAGCTGGATTCTTCCATTTGCATCAGCTTCGACTCCTTCCTTCCTTGCGGCCATCACGCGCCCGGCATTGGAGGTCCCGGCCACCGCCTGAACGCTCGCCGGGAGACAGGGGAGCGAATCTCCTGCCGGGCTCCCGACGTTCGCGGGCCGCATTCTGCCGTCCGCTACAAGGATTCCTCTCGGTGTTTTGCCCTCTCGTTAAGAAATCCTAGACATTAGAGGCGCTGGCAGGGCGCCAAAACAATGGTTTATTATACGCGTAATATCACACATGTCAAGTGGCTAATATGCCCGAACCGATCTGAAAAAGCCTACCTTACGTCCGACCATCTGCCCTGGAATTGCGCGTGAGCCCACCGTGGTGTCATGCCTGCGCATGCGAATTCAGGTTTTCGTGGACCCCTGCTTCGGCGGGGGTGACCGTCGATCGTGTCCTGCGTGGGCCGGCACTACTGTGCTTCCGCACTGCTTCTGCCCACTCAGAACGGGGGAGCCCGCGAGAGGGGGCCGCCCTGCGCGCGCATCGCCGCGGTGCCTTCACATGCCCAGTTCTTGTAGGGGAGGGCCTCGCCCTCCCGCGGGAGCGCCCAGCGCTTCCCAGCGACAATGAACATTGACAAAGTGACCCTAAGTCTGTATTCTTAACCCGCTCTCAGGGTTGGCAAAGAAGACTGCAGCATTGCGGCATGAGGCTACACAGGACATCCTGAGGAGGAAGAGAAGGCAGTTCGCACCCCTCTCACCTGATAGCTTCTTGTGCCGGAAAGACGCCCCTCAATTAAGGTAGCCCCTCGTCGACGCACGACCCTCTGCGGGTGGACGCTCGCAGAGGATTGGGAGACTGGGATTCATCGATACGTCAAGTCTCCTTGAGAAAGCGGTGCCGGATGTTTCCCCAAGTTCGCGCTGGTGCCTGCGGAGTCTCTGTTGTTAGCGCCATGTGAAAGGCATAAGCACCGTGCGTCGATCCCGATACCACCAGGGTCGGATCAGTGGGTTTCGGACCACGGCACTCGAATCGGTAGCTATTTGAACGAACAGGGGGGGCACATCCTTCACGCGGGGAAAGAAACCCGTGCTCAGGCTGCTTCTTTTTGCGAGCAGGTGGGCGACGGAACCGGAGGAGGGTTGGTGAAAGTAGAAACCTGCAACGCGGAGAGCATCTTCACGATGTAACTCTGTGTTGGCTTGCTGAACTTCCCTAAGGCCCCTGGCCGGGAAAGTTCAAAGGAGGATCCAACATGCCATCAGCCGTGATCAAGTTTACAGGCACGCTTGCAAAGATTAACACGGATTACCTCAGGTGCATTTACATCTATTTGGTCCGTGGGCCGGAGGTGCTCGCCCAGACCGGTGTGCAGGAGGACGGCACCTTCAGTCTGGCTCTCTCGCGCCACGCGGCGCTGGCCGCAGGAGGCCAGAGCCTCCATGCAGTCGTGGGCCCAGCCGGAATGGAAAAGCATCTCGATCACCTTCCGAATCTTCACCGCCTCCCCATCAAGCGGGCACATCTGGAAAAAACCGAAACCGAATACAAAATCCCCACCGAGGGCCTGAAGCTTAGTGAAGATGTACTCAAGCTTTGGTGGACTTGGTGTCGCTGGTACTGTATCAGCGGCAATGTGGTCGGGCCGGATGGCTGCCCGGTCCCCGGAGCGCAAGTCACTGCCTACTCCGTGGGATTCAACCTCTGGGGTTTCAGCAAGACACCTGAGGCCACCGTGAACGCGGATCAGAACGGGCATTTCACGGCCTGCTTCTGCTGGTGTACCTGCGCCTTCTGTTTCCCCTGCTGGCCCTGCTGGCCAATTTGGTGGGAGTGCTGGCCGTGGTGGTGGGAATTCGACATCCTGCATGTCCTTGAGACGCTCGAGCGGGTTCAACTCCAACCCAACCGCTCCTTTGCAGGGCTGCAGACAGGAGCAGTGCTGAGCCGGCCGGTGGGCTCCGATTTGATTCGCGGGCAGGGATTTGTGGCGGCCCGAAAGGCGGGGACGGAGTTCAAGCCGGACGCGTCCCGCACTGCCTACATCAAGAACAAACTCGCGAGTCCGGCCATCCGCGAATTCTTCCCCTGGTGGTGGTGGTGCTGCGACGATCCCAACATCGTTTTCAGCGTTACCCAAGGGGCCAACACCATCGTGGACGAGAATCCCGCAACGGACACGCGCTGGTGCCTGGAAGACGGCAGCACGGTGACCCTCGTGGGAAATTCTCAAACCGTTACCGCCTGTTCCAATCCACCCGTCGACGAGGGATTTGCCTGGACGCGAGTTGGAAACATACCCGCAGATCTGCCTCACATCAGTGGGGGATACGCGGTGGGGAGTCCCGGCACGGACACGAGCGACATGGCCTTCGCGGGCGGTCTGGACATCTATGCTGGGTTCGGCGACCCCAATGTCGCCTACTACCAAGTCAACGCCGGACAGTGGTCGGCTGACCCCTCCCGGGGTGGAACGGCGCCAGGCTCGGCCTCGCCCATCTCCGCCAGCTTGTACAACTACGTGTTTATTTACAGTGGCGCGACCCTCACTTTCTCCGGCCAGATTCAAATGGGTCCGTTCAATCAAGGCGGCCTTTCGAATCTGTATGCGACCCAAACAGCACGGCAGAATGGGCCGACACCACCGGGCCTTGCTGCCTTCCCAGCCCACGCTCCCGGGGATTTCATCCTGTGGGCTTACGACGGACTTACCGTATCAGCGGAAGCCTCAGCTCTCATCGGGGGCGCCAACGTGGGCGCTGTGGACCTGACCGTGAACGCCTATACTTCTGCACTCGCCCCCCTCACGCTGGTACCGAGTGGGACCTTGACCCTTACCATCGACGAAACCGGCCTGACGACGGAGAAGGTCACCGGCATCACCGCCTTCCGCGCGGATGGCTCGCTCGCTCTTCAGACCGGCACAGGCGATTGCCCTGCCTATGACGTCGGCCCCGGTGGCTACGTCATGATCAGCACCACGGTTTCGGACACGAACGGCCACCTCTTCGAGTACTATATCGACGCACAATATGGTCATGGGCACGAAGTGGCAGTGGCGTCGCCCGGGGTCCGCGGCTATAGATCAAACCCCCTGACCGCGCCGGCGCCGGCAGGTGTTCGCCTTCTGGGCGACCCCGACTACGGGTACAAGGGATGGATCGGAGGCTCGGACGTGGCTTATTTCCCCTGCGCTCCTGGAGGAACGCAGTGCACCACCTCGCCCACCAACGGTCTGCCCTTTGGGCTAACAAATGAACCACCCGACTGCTGCTATGAGTTCCGTATCCGTTACGCGAAACGGGTGACCAACGGCTACTACTACCCGAGTCTGGCGGACGGGGACTTCCAGACGATCAGTCTGAAGTTCTCCAGCTAGGGGAGGTTATCACCACGGGGGCACGAAGCCGGACGCTTCGTGCCCCTCGGTGAGTACAACGGTTGGGCCGGACCGCGAAAGGGCGATGCATTTCTACTGGCTCGTGCTCGGCATTCTCGGTGTCTGGCGCATTGTCCACCTGCTTAACGCGGAAGATGGCCCGTGGAACTTACTGGCCAGGCTGCGACAACTGGCAGGCGCTGGATTCTGGGGAAATCTGCTCGATTGTTTCTATTGCTTAAGCATCTGGGTCGCTGCGCCGTTCGCGTATTTTCTCGCCGAGAGGTGGAAAGAGCGGCTGCTATTGTGGCCGGCACTGTCGGGCGCAGCAATTCTGCTACAACGGCTCACATCCCGGCCGGAGGAGCCCCCACCGGCAATCTATACAGAAGACAAGGAGGGAGAAGATGTGTTGCGGCAAGAGCAGGGCACAATTTCGGGGAAGGGTTCCAGACCTTCCGCCTCCTAGACTGGCACCACAGGTCGCGGGTCCGCAGCCATCCATGACTCGCTACCCTAGCATGACCTTTGAGTACATTGGCCAGACGGGACTCACCGTGGCCGGGCCCGTTACCGGACGGCAGTACCGTTTTGACCGGACAGGCGCTCGCGTGGAGGTCGACCCGCGTGACCGGCCTTCCCTCGCTGCCATCCCCGTGTTGCGGCAGATCGGGCACTCTCCCCCTCGCCCGTAGCTGTTCCCGACCGGCCACCCTTCAAATCGTTCCATGGTATAGTGAGGGTTCGCCTGGGGCTTACCCATCCCGGACGCCCAGCGGGCTTATCCTGCGTCGTCGAGGCATGGGCTTCACTGATTACCATG
>PMYF01000748.1:4408-8303 GCA_003171295.1 Acidobacteriota bacterium
CAAGCGGCGACGACCGCCGTCAGTATGTGAATTTTGGATTTCATAAAGTTGATCCGGCCTGGCGACGACTGCCCGCCGAGGAGCGCGCACGTGGCAAGGCCCAGTTCATCGACGTGGTGAAGAGCTACGCGCACGACGTAATGGTCATCCCCTACTCCCTGGTGGGTATTCGCGGCGACTGCGATTTCATGCTGTGGCGCATCGGTTTCGACTTGCTGAAGTTCCAGGAGATGACCGCAAAGCTGCTCGAGACAGACTTGGGCAAATACCTGACCTCACCCTATTCGTACCTGTCCATGACCAAGCGTTCCGTCTACGTGGACAAACACACCCACCTCGGGCAGGAAGGGACCCGGCTGAAGCTCGTCCCCGGGCAGTTCCGGTACCTGTTCGTGTATCCCTTTGTTAAAAACAAACCCTGGTATCGCCTGACCAAGCACGCGCGCCAAGGCATGATGGACGAGCACATCGAGATCGGCCACCGCTACCCTACCGTCCGCCTGAACACCACATATTCCTTTGGCTTGGACGACCAGGAGTTCGTGGTGGCGTTCGAAAGCGACAAGCCTGAGCATTTTGTTGACCTCGTCATGGAACTCCGTCACAGCGAAGCAACCAGCTATACAGCGCGTGATACGCCCACGTTCACCTGCGTCCAGCGCGAACTGGATGAGGTTCTGGATTTGCTCGGAGGCTGATCGGCTGGCCGTGCAGGTATTTTGCCGCCTGGAATCCGCGAAGTTTCGAACTTGGAGTAGAGGGTTCGAGTTTTCCATAGCTGGAAGGGCGGGTTCAGCGCTGCCCTTCCGGATAACGACCACGCTCGCTGGCCTGAGCCTATGCCTGGTCAGCCCTGGGCCGGAGGCAGCTCATCCCGCCCCGCCACCATGCCAAAAACCAAACCCACCCTGCCGGACCGTAAAACCAGGATGAAGATCAATTACACCTCTCCCGAACGCCTGCGGAAAATCTTCGCAGCACTGGACAGACTCTTCCCGCAAGCGCAATGCGCGCTCCATCACGAAAACCCTTTCCAGCTTCTCGTCGCAACGATCCTTTCCGCGCAGTGCACCGACGAGCAGGTGAACAAGGTCACGCCGGAGCTTTTCCGTAAATTCCCCGGACCTGAAGATTTCGTAGCGGTGCCACAGACTGAACTGGAGCGCGAGATTCGCTCTACCGGTTTCTTTCGCAATAAGGCAAAGAACATCATCGGAGCTGCCACAAGAATCATGGAGGATTTCAGCGGCAGGGTTCCCCAAACCATGGATGCTCTGCTCACCCTCCCAGGCGTAGCCCGGAAGACCGCGAACGTGGTGCTGGGGACGGCCTTCGGCGTCGCGAACGGTGTGGTGGTGGACACGCACGTCTTTCGCATCGCCCACCGCCTGCAGCTCTCCTCCCAGAAGACGCCGGAGAAGGTCGAGCAGGATTTAATCAAGCTGGTGCCGCAGAATCGGTGGATCTCTTTCGGCCACCAAGTAATCTGGTTTGGAAGGAAGATCTGCGAGGCGCGCAAACCCCTCTGCGCAGAGTGCCCCCTGGCTTCCGAGTGCGATTCTCCGGATAAGACCGCCTGAACGAAAACCGGGGAATCTGGGATTCGCCGCAAGGTTGGCGGCAGACCAATAGCCTGGATTTCTCACCAGTGAGGGGAAGGGCGGGGCTTCACAGGCTGCGGGAAAACCGCCAAGACTGTCATCCTGAGGAGCCGCAGGCAACGAAGGATCTCTGCATTTGCCTGATTCTACAAATGCAGAGATCCTTCGCTTCGCTCGGAATGACAGCGCCCACGAGTTTTTCCGCAGCCTGTTCAGACCCGCCGATTCAGGACCTTCCCAATTATTCCCGTGTTCCGCACCTCACTCACAGGAGTTTCATATTTTCCGGGTCCCAGCCGACCACGGCGCCGCGTTCATAACTGACATTGCTGAGCAAGGCCGTGCCCGCAGCGCGGAAGCCGAAGACGGCATCCTCAACCACCGGCCGGCGCGTTCTGACCGCGTCGATGAAGTTCTTCATGTGATCGTAGCTATCACTGTAATCATCCGGCGCCACGTATTTTTCTTCGCCGAGCAGGGTTACCCCCGTCGGATGCGTCCGCGGATATTTCTCCCGATAATCTTCCAGCATGCGCTTTTGAATGGCTTCCGAGAACAGGTTGTAGCGGACCCCCGGCTCCTTCTCGCGCGGCACGCGAGTCAGGCTGACTCCGTCCCCACCGATGGTCATCGTGCCTTCTGAACCCGTGAAAACGAACCCTTCGCTTTCCGAGCCGCCATTCACAAAATTCGTACGTACGCTCAAATTGAAGCCCTGCGGATAGTCATAGAGGCCGAGCATGACATCGGGCACATCGCGACCGTCTTTCCAGAAGCGCAGCGCTGCCGTAGCCATGGCTCGGGACGGGCCATGCGAACCCGTGACGAAGTGGACCCCGCTGAACAAGTGCACAAACAGATCGCCCGCTACGCCGCTTCCGTAAGCTTTCCACTTGCGCCACTGGAAAAAGTGCTCGGCGTTAAACGGAATCTTCGGTGCGGTGCCCAGCCAGCGCGGCCAATCGCAGGTCTCGGTCGAGGCGTCCGGGGGCACGGTATATTCCCACGCTCCCAGCGCCGAGTTGCGGTCATACCAGGCCGTCACCATATTGAGCTTGCCGATGGCGCCTGCCGCCAGCAGCTCCTTGGCCTTCTGGTAAATGACCGAACTCACGCGCTGGCTGCCAATCTGAATAATCCGGTTCGTCTTGCGTGCCGTCTCGATGATCTTCCGCCCATCGGAGTAGACGTGGATCATGGGCTTTTCGCAATAGACGTCTTTGCCGGCATTCATGGCATCCGTGGAAGCCTGCATATGCCAATGATCGGGAGTGCCGATGATGACCGCATCAATGTCCTTGCGCGCGAGGATTTCGTTGTAATCGCGCGTGGCTAAGATATCGTTGCCCCACAACTCCTTCGAGTGATCCAGACAGCCGTTGTAACAGTCTGCCACCGCGACGACCTTCACACCCGGAACCTGCGCAGCAACCTTCGTATCACCCTGGCCTTGCCCACCCGCCCCGATTAAGGCGATCTGAATGTGGTCGTTCGCGGCGATCGGCTTCGCCGGTTCGTCTTGAGCCGCCGCCAGCAAATGCATTCTCGCATTTCCTGCTAGAAATGACCCGGCGGTTGCGATGCTTCCCGTCTTGAGAAAATCTCTTCGATCAAGTTTCGCCACACTACCCTCCTCGACTGCGAAAGTTACCCCCGGCCTTCCAGCACCGTCCTCTGCGTCGTCAGACAACGGTATTCTGGAGTCGCTCGGTTGCGTGCATTGTATTGCAGTTTGCGTTGAGATGCCTGGTTACGCTGCGCATCGAAACGGCTTCCTCGGCACTTTCCCGCGCGGACCCGAGACCTGCTTGGACCCGTCATGGTTCATCCCCACTCTCGACCGGCCTCACCCAGATGTTTCGATAACGGACCATGTCGCCGTGTTCCTGGAGTCTGATGGGTCCCCTGAGGCCACGATCTTCGTAATGAGGGAGGATGCGGTGTCCGGTCTCTCCCATAATGGCGGTATGATTGTGGATCACCACGCCGTTCTGAAAAACCGTGATGTAGGCAGGAGCATCGAGTTTTCCATTCTTGAACCGCGGGCCACTAAAGATGATGTCGTAGGCTTGCCATTGGCCGGGTTCGCAAGCTGGGTTCACGAGCGGCGGGTATTGGCCATAGATCGCTCCAGCTTGCCCATCGGCATAGATCAAGTCCCGACTGCTCTCGAATACTTGCAGCTCGTAGACTCCGAAGAGGAAGACTCCACTGTTCCCTTGCCACTGGTTGCCGGGCCGGAGCGGCGTGGGGGTCCTCCACTCAACGTGCAGTTGGATGTCACCGTACTCTTC
>PMYF01000748.1:8365-9141 GCA_003171295.1 Acidobacteriota bacterium
CCCGCCCTTGATTTTGACCGGCTGCGGACGCTTGGCGTCGTGCACATGCCATTTGCCACCGGGCAGCATGGGTGTGTCCTCATAGCCCATTCCGGAATCGTGCTGCGCGCTCTGCGCCGGACCCAGCAGGAAAACACCCCCTAGGATGTATGCCGTGACGAGGACTACGACACAGTTGCACTTTTGCACGGGATTCCTCATTTTCCTTTTATCAATTTGACTTTATCGAAACCCCGCTTGCCACTGCCCAGTCGCGGGAAAGACGGTAGTGTACGCCTTATCCCCTCAACTTGGAAACACCCGGCTGCGTTTAGGCAATTACGGGTTGCCGGCCATCCGTAAGCAGGAGTAATCTGTCCGGCGATACTCCCCCAGGCAGGGCAGCTTTGGACGCAGGGGGTGTGTGCGCGCATCGCTTGCGAGGTGTAAAGGAAGGGAGGCTAGCCATGAAGCAAAGTGCATGCTGCCGGATACTGGGGCGGAGTCTCGTTTTCGTCCTTCTACTCTGCTCCGGCGCTACAGCGCAGTCTCAGGACAACAAGCTTGCCCTCCGGCCACCCATGGGCTGGAACAGTTGGTATGGCTATCTGTGCAAGGTAACGGACGCCGCCGTGCGCACCCAGGCCGACGAGATGGTCCGGAATGGTATGAAGGCTGCGGGTTATGAATATATCAATATTGATGACTGCTGGCAGGGACAGCGGGACGCCCAGGGAGTGATCCACCCCAACCAGAATTTCCCTGATATGAAAGCCCTCGGCGACTACATCCACAGC
>PMYF01000557.1 GCA_003171295.1 Acidobacteriota bacterium
ACTGCTCAACAGAAATGTTCTCTTGCGTCACAATGAGAAAGTCGCTTTTGGCGGAGAGGGTTGTCGTTGCGCTGATTGCTCCCGGCACACGCCCTTCGACGTCTTGGGTCGGATGGTCTCCATTATGTTTCCAGGCCACGGTTTCCGCGGTCACTTCTCCCCATCCCGCTCCGTTGATGCGACGATAGATCCCAGGAGTCTTCGGCGTCTCCGCATCTGAAAGTGGCTCGGCCTTGGCGGAGTCCACCTTGCCGGCCGGAGGAATCGGAATGCGCAGGGGAGGAATCCCTACGGGGGCAGTCTGCGTGGAAGTGGAAGCCGCTTCAGTATTCGGGTGCTTGTCCTTTTCTGTCAGCGTGGGCTTGTCGCCTGCTGGTCCCGAAGCTGCAACAGCGCTTGACGCCGAAGCGACCGGCTTAGCTGATGATTCAACCACCTTGGCATTCGGATGCTCGTCCCTGGCGTCCGGCGAGGGCTTGTTCGGAGTGGGCCCCGAGGCGGCAACGGCCTTGGCTGGATCAGGCACTGGCGACGCTGGAGCGGTGGGCGGTGCAGCATGATCGACGGTATCCGCGTCCAACGGATTCTCCATCGCAGCGATGACCGCGGCGCTCACGGAATTCTTCACAAGCAGCACCCGATCGCTATCCGATAGCTTCAGAGGATGGTAGCGGGCGCGCAGCGCGTTGATGATTACCTCGTCCTGCAGCCCTACGCGGTGCATGCGCAGCACGTCGTCCACGTCGAATGGCGGCGCGATTGCGGAGATGTTGTCTGCCGGATTCCGCCCTTGCGCGGAGCTGCCTGACTGCGAAGATGCGCCCTGCCCGGGAGAGCCGGTTCCCGGAGAAAAGCTGGGCGACTGAGCGGCCACAACAGGAACCGCAATCAACAAAACGAGCACCGCGTTAAGACGTTGCAAGAGTTTGTTTCCTTTCTTCTGCGCCGCGGGTGACAGCGGTGGGCATCAGCAAATAAAGCGAATTGTAGGGATCTCCGGCTTTTGCCGTAAGGGCTACAGGCACTTTTTTTCCCTGTTCGCCCGCGGATAGGTCGGGAACTCCGAAGAACACCTGTTTGGCGCTCCGGATGGGGGGGAGGCAGCTCGAAAGGCAGCGTGCGCGCAAACAAAAGCGCGTGTCGGGGCCCGACCACTGAACAGGGAGCTGTTCGACCGCCTCATAGGCTCCAGGTGTCTGTGCCCGGAGCTCCAAGGTCTGCCCCTGGATATCGAAAAGAATCATTCCCACCGGGTTGTCGTCGAATCCCTTGAGCCGATCAACGGCTGCGAGCATGTCCGTGGTTGAGACAATAACTTCGTGCTTCCAAGTAGGGATTACAGATTCAAACGCGGGGAATCGCCCCGCTACCCGGCGTGCTCCCAGCAGGTAGTTGCCGCCACGAAAGAAGATAGCTTCCCCGGTAATGCCAAAATCGACCGGTGCATCGCCGATTCCCGGGAAGAGCGACTGTAGCGTTCGCAGCAGACGGCGTGGGAGCAGTACTTCTCTGTCCTCGGGAGACGGTGTGCTCGTCCGCATTTCTGCACGAGCCATTCGGTAGCGGTCAGTAGCAACCATAAGGACGCCGGCAGGGGTGAGCCGCAGCAAGGCACATCCCAACGACAGGCCAGGCTCTTCGCTTTCATCTCCCAATGTCGGCAGAACGCGACCTATGAGGCCGGCCAGAGCGCCAGGCTGAAAGCGTGCCATCCACTCAGTGCATGGTTTAAAGGACGCTGGGAAATTGGCTGCCGGCAACCCAGGCATTGACGCTTTCAAACCGCGAATTGAGATGGCCGCGAAGGAGTTGCCTTTTGCCGAAAGGTTGATGTCCCCGTCGGCTAGCGAGATGATGAGATCCAGAAAACGTCTTGCCCGCAGGGCCACGGCACCTGGCTTCTCGACCGCACAGGGGATGGATACGCGCAGGGACTGACTCAAATCGGTAGAGCGGATGGAGAGACTATTCCCCTGTGTCTCCAAGAGGACAAAGCCAAGGACGGGCACGGCTGGCCGGCTCGCAACACAGGTCTGTGCCGACCTAAGCGCCGACTCCAGATTGGCCCTTCGCATTCGAATCGAAAAATGAGTCTCTTCCGACATGCTCAGCCTGAGGTTTAACACGGTGACGGATGAGGGCCAAGTCTACGCGAGCACAAAAATGCGTAAGGACCAATTTTTTGCTGAACGGCAAAGAGAGCTTCAAAAAATGCTGACTTGAACGTTGTCTCTCGATTTTTCGGAGGGTAATTTCATCGGCATGGATACCACGCTAGTAACTCAAGAGGCTTCCTTACCCATTCCCAACTCCACCGAGGCTGCCGGTCTGCTCGCGCGCGTTCTCGCCAAGCTGTTTTCCAGGCACTTCCTGAACGCGGCCATTCTTCTCGTGGTGCCGCTGATTTTCGCTCAGCCATTGCGACAGCCAATCGAACTTCTTCGGGATCCTGACGTGTGGTGGCACTTGGCGGATGCACGCATTTTATGTACGACACATCACTTTATTCACGTCGAGCCCTACTCATTTACCGTGAGCGGACAGCGTTGGGTAAACCCCGAATGGCTCTCCGAGATTCCGTATTGGCTCGGATACGCGGCATTTCACTGGAGCGGAGTCTACCTTGTGACCTGGCTCGCATTGGTCGCCAACCTGATGTTCCTGTACTGGCGTGGATATTGGAAGACTGGCCACGCCGGCGCTGCGTTTTGGGCAGCCTGCCTCGGCTTCGCGTTGATGACGGTGAACAGCGGCCCACGGACCATCCTCTTCGCATACCTGGCGCTATCGGCCGAATTGGCAATCCTGGAGGCAATTGAGCGAGGAAAGGCCCGCTTAGCATGGCTTCTTCCGCCGCTCTTCTGCATCTGGATCAATCTCCACGGGAGCTGGGTGATTGGTATCGGCCTGCTTGTGCTGTATACCCTGTGCGGGGCGTTCGGCTTCTCAATGGGAGTCTTTGAACAAACGGCGCGCTCGTCGAAGGATCAGAAGCGGCTTGTCTACGCGCTCTTCGCGAGCCTGATTGCGCTCGTGCTCAATCCCTACGGCTGGCGACTGATCTGGAACCC
>PMYF01000457.1 GCA_003171295.1 Acidobacteriota bacterium
GGTTTGAACAGGCCCGAGGGCATGGCAGTCCCGGGGCTGATCATGGCGGGGTCAAGCATCCAGCGGCGGGCCCAGCCGGGCTTCAACCGGTCGCGCGCCAGAAGGAAGTTGGGCGCCGTGGCGAATCTGTCATGTGCCGGGTCGCCCGTGGCGTGGCATTTCAGGCAGGGAGCGGCCTTGCTGGTGAACAGGGCGCGCGCCAGGGCGATTTCCTGTTCCGTGAGCGGTTCGACCTGGGGCGCGATGTAAGGCAGGGGCTGGCTGGAGAGCGCCTGGAAAAAGCGCACGAGTTTGCGCACTTCGAGCGGTGAGAAGTAGAAGGTCGGCATGCGCACCTTCAGATAAGGGCGCACACCGTTGCGATCCGTCTGCTTCGAGTCCAGCGCGGGGTTGGCGAGAAATTTCAGCATCCAGTCGGGATTGGCTCGCGCGCCCTCGCCCATCAGCTTGGGGGGCAACTGGTCTTTCCACTCCGCGGTCTGGTAGCGCGGCAGGCTCATCAAGCGGCTGGTCTGTCCCACCATGAACTGGTGGCAGCCCATGCAGTTGTATTTCTTGACAATCCACCAGCCTTCCTGCGCGTCGCGACGCTGGTCTTCCGGCGCATCCCAGTAGCGCGGGGGATATTGCGATTCCACCGCGCCCATCAGGAACGTCGTGAGGGCGGTGATCTCCTCGGGCTTCATATTGAAGTCGGGCATGCGCAGACGCTCGTTAGGATCGCGGTCGGACCAGTCGCGGCCGGTGTCGTAGACCTCGGGCTTGGCGAGCTTGTGCTCGAAGAATCCCTTGTGGCTGTACCAGTCGTCGTTGCGGGCCTTTGCCGTCAGCAATGCGAAGTCGATCTGTTCCAGGGGCTTGGAGCCTTCCTTGGTGAGTTCCGTGCCGATGCGGCCTTCATCTTCCATCCCCGTGATTTCGTGGCAGCCGGCGCAGCCGTAGCGCTGCGCGAGCGCGCGGCCGGAGGCTTTGAGCTTGGGATCGTTCAGGTAGTCAGCCCGCGCGTAGGACGCCGGATCCTTCTCTTTCAGCGTGACCAGGTAGCTCGCGATGTCGCGCGCCTCTTCGATTGTCAGCCGCAGGTTCGGCATGATGGTCATCTGCTCGACCTCGAGCTCGTGGCCGTCGTTGGGGCACTTGCTGTGGTCGAGGTCGAAGACGAAGGGCACCCCATGGCGTGTGTAATCGTCTTCCGTGAGGTCACGCTTTTCATACGGACAGTAAGGGTGCGTGCGTTCGCGAGGATTGCGAACCCAGCGCACCAGGTAATCGTAGTTATCCTTCTCCCCCACGCGTGCCAGATTGGCGGCAAAACCGGGATCGGAATCGCTGAGCGAGTGGCACCCCAGGCAGCCGCGCGTCTCAAAGCTCTCCTTGCCCCTCACCGGATCACCGGGCGGCTGGTGCGGCAGCGTCGAGTCGATGCCGCTTTGCCAAATGAAAGCGGAAATCGCCCTGACCTCGCCATCATTCAGGCGGAAGCGCGGCATGCGCGTCGAGGGACGCCAGGCGTGGGGATTGGAGACCCAGACCGGAATCCAGTCCGGACGGATCTTCGCGCGCACTTCCTTAAGATCCGGCCCCACTTTTTTGATGTCCCGCAGCAGGTCTTTGGAGCGGCGATTGAGTTGTTCGATGCGGCCGTCGGTGTCGCTGATGGACACGCGCAGCATGTCGGCCTGGGTGTAATACTTCCGGGCGGTCTCGTTATCGGGGGCCTGGTCGCCCATCTGGATGCTTTGTTGGATGTCGCGCTGCGCGTCATGCCGCCGGGCCTCAAGCTGCAGCACCTGCTGCTCAGCGGAGACCAGTTCTTCCGGTTCCGGATTGTAGTTCTGGAAACGGTGGCAGCCCACGCAGCCACGATGTTGGAAGAGCTCCTTGCCGTAACTCAACACGGGCGCGTGATCCACGATCATTTGGTTCGCATGGCATTGTTGGCAGCCGGCCTGGACGTTTTCGAGGGGGTGGAGCGGCCACAGCCAGTGCTCATAGTTGCCGTGTGCACTCTCGGCGCTTTCCACCTGCATGCCATTGCCGTTGTGGCAGGGCGAGCAACCGAATTTTTCCGGGTCGTGGAGTTGCAGCAGTTCGGCGTCGGGATGGCTGACGAATACCTTCTTCCCGCCCAGGTCCTTGGCCGTCAGCACGGCCGGCTCGCGAATGCCTGCGTGGCAGGACTCACACCGGTCGACGATGCCGGCGTCAGGATTGTTGATTTGCCTGATTTCCACGGAGAAATCGTTGACTTTGTTGAGCAGCCCATGCAACTGCCCGACGGTCAGCCCGTTCAGGTGGTCCGCAAGGTACGCGTCACGTTTCTTACGCAGCTCCGAAACCGGGCGCAGCAGCGCGGATTTTTCCTCCAGCAGTTTCGCCTTGTCGAGCTGGACCTGGTTGAATTCCTCCTCCAGTTGCTGGAAGGTGTAGCTGCCTTTCTCGCGATGCCCGTCCGGAAGCGCCGGCAGAGCAAGCTCGAATGGACCTGCCTCATACTTGGCCAGGCCCCGGGCCAGCGACGTCTTTCCGCCCGCCGACGTGTGCTCGATCGCGTAGACCTGCGTGGCCACGTAAGCACGCGCCGTCGTGAAGGTGTCAGTCAGGGTAGAGAAGCGCGCGTCCAGAATGGCGATCTGCTTGTCCTGCTCCTCCGTCTTGTCTTTCACCTGGTCATCCAGGGTCTTGAGCTGTTGGTCGAGGTGCTTATACTCCGCCGACTGCAGGATAGTTTGCTCGGCCGCCTTCTGTTTGGGAATCTGCTTGACCAGGAAGGAATGGTAGCGTCGCGCAAATTCGCGCTGATAGCTTTTCCAGGGGCGTAGCCCGAAAAACTCGCCGTAGAGCGCCCAAACCAGGGTCAGCATCAGGAGCACCGACACAATCACAAAGAACGTGGCGAATGAATGTGCGATGACGGGATCCGTGTCGGGAGTGTCAGGCAACCTGAACCTCCAGGGTCGATGGCCGCGCGGCTCTTAAAGGTTGAACCAAGGTGTCACCCAGATATACTTGATTCTGAATAAGTGCCGAATGAGTATTTTAATCGGAAGCAACAGCATGACCGTCAAAAACACCTGCATGGTCATGTACTGGAGGAAACTCATCTTCCGATATATGCTCCGGTTGAAGTTGTTCCAGGTAATCAGTTTGTGAACAGCTCCGCCCGCCAGTGCCATGTAAATTGCCATGACGAAGGCGCCGAAAACCGTCTTGCCCCAGGCGGAGGTGACAAGGAAGATGTCGGGCAAGTCGCGGTTCACCTCGAACACCTGGCGATTGGGATCCCAGGTCTGCCCCGGCCAGAACCACATCCATCCCGGGCCGCGAATAAAGGTGCCGATCACCACCATCAGCAGCCATAGGAGCATGAAGCCGAAACAGAACGTCCCGATGGCGAAACGCCGCTGCCGCCAGGTGTAATAGCCGGCGCCCAGCGGATTGGCGTCAATGTAGGGGATCACCATCAGACCCACGATGATCAGCGTGGGCATTACGACACCCGCCATCCAGGGATCGAAGTAGACCAGCATTTCCTGGAGGCCGAGGAAGTACCACGGCGCCTTTGCTGGGTTCATCGTCAGGTTCGGATTGGCCAGTTCCTCCAGCGGGGCGTTGAGGGTGATGGACCACACCATCAGGATGAGGGTGACGATGATTGCGGCGAGAAACTCAATGCGCAGCAGGAACGGCCAGACGGGAACTTCCTTGGTCCAGCCGGGCTTCCAGGGCTGCGTTTTGCGGTGATGGGTCTTGGCAAGCTGGGGGTCGGCTTCCAACTGGACGATCAGGCGGTCGTTGGCAAGCGCCTGGCGGATTCCGTACCAGGTGTAAAACGGCACCAGGACAACCAACCCCACGATGGGGACGTTGTCGGGTGCAGAAGTGATTTCCCAGAGTTGATGCCAGTCCATCGAGTAATCCCTAGACTGCAGCCGCGAAGGATAGGAAGTCAAAAGCGGAAAGTCAAAAGTCCAAGGTTGCGGGATGGCTTCCGACCTTCGACTCTTGACGGTCGACTTTCACTCCGTGTGCTGCGGCGCCACGTAAACCAGCGACTTCATCTTCAGCGCTTCCTGCTCCAGCACGACGGGCGCGGGGCCGGAAATGCCTCCATCCTTTCGCACCCGCCAGAAATGCACTATCATAAATGATCCTGCAATAATAGGTATCGCAATACAGTGCCAAATATAAGCACGCAGTAAGGCGTTGGCGTCCACGATGGAGCCGCCCAGCAGCGCAAAGCGCACGTCGTTGTAGGGAGTCATGCCGAGTAGCGGGCCGAACGGACCTTCGTGGCCGAGCAGCGGCGTGGCCCGCGCCATGTTGGTGCCCACGGTTACCGCCCAGAAACCCAATTGATCATCAGGCAGCAGATAGCCCGTGAAGCTCAGCAGCATGGTAAATACCAGCAGGATGACGCCCACACACCAGTTGAACTCGCGCGGCTTCTTGTAGGAACCCGTCAGGAAGACGCGAAACATGTGCAGCCAAACGGTGATGATCATCAGGTGCGCCGCCCAGCGGTGCATGTTGCGCAAAAGCGAGCCGAAGGGTACGTCGCTCATCAGGTAGACAATATCGCGGTACGCCTGGCCCTTGGTGGGATGGTAGTAATACATCAGCAGCACACCGGTGAGGGTCAGGACGAGGAATAGGTAAAAGGAAATGCCCCCCATGCCCCACGTGTAGCTGTAGCGCACCGCATCGCGATTGATCTTAGCGGGGTGGAGGTGGAGGAAAACATTGCTTAGCACGCCCAGGGCGCGGCTGCGCGAGCTCTCGTCGTGCTTGACGCGGAAGATGGATTTGAAGAGCGCCGTCTTTTCCGGCCGCTTGAGGCTCTCGATGTCTTCCTTGGCCTTGCCCTTCAAAACCTGGGTGGTCTCGCGCACCTCGTCCAGGACCGCAGCGAACCCCTTTTTGGAGGGACTCTCGCCCGCCTCTTCCTGGGAAGGAATTTTGCTATGCTCGTCAGCCATCGATCTCTCCTGACAACCTCGGCTGGTCTCCCCGTCGGGCGGCTGGATTTACGCAGGGAACCACCGCAAATGCCGTCGACCTTTGCCACGCTTCCCTAACCCGCCCCGCTAAGCGTTGATGAAGGAGCCGGGGTCGTTGAAATGATCCACGCCGCCCTTCGGCCAGGGATACAAGCGGCTGGTGTCCACTACGATTTGGCCCGTTGCATCCTGCTCAACATGCGCCCGGTCCATGGGCCGCGGAGCCGGTCCTTCAAAGTTGATCCCTTCCGGCGTGTAACCGCTGCCGTGGCAGGGGCACTTGAATTTGTGCTCGGCGGGTTTCCAGTCCGGCGTGCAGCCCAGGTGAGTGCAGCGCCCGTAAATCACAAAGATGCGGTCAGCTTCTCGCACCACCCAAATGCGGTACTGCTGCTTGAAGCGCTCGTCAACGCCCGGCTGGAAATCTGTTGCGTATCNNGTGCTGGGTTCGAAAAGTGCGCGAGGAAAGAAGAACCGGAGGAACATCAGAAGGTTGGCGCCAAGGAAACCCCCAACGCAACTCCAGACGATCCGCCGTCGCATCTTGCCCGAGGGAGAAACCTCCGGTTTGGCAGCCTTGGCGGGTGGACCGAGTCTGGGTGCGGGCTTCGCCGGGCTCGCGACGGCAGCCGGTAAGGAAGTGGTGGGAGAGACTGCGTCGCCCGCATCGGCCATGACCGAAACCTCGTGAGATGGCTTCCGTAACAGCAAGTTTTGAAGAAGTCCTGTAAGCCCAGGAACCAGTAATATAAGTGAAGCCCCACAATTCTGTCAACAGTTCATCGTGCCGCCCCAAGNNGGGGTGGCCCTACACACACGACGAAAAATGTTTGCAAAAGAAACAGGAAATTACGATATTGCAATGCGGGGCTTGGCCTCTCGTCGTGGGGAGGCCGACAGGGGGTTTCTTTCTTACAACCTGCTGACCCCACCTTACGGGGTCACCATTACTGGCTTCTTCTCCGTGCGATGCGCCATTCAGCGGGATCAGCGGTGCCCGCCTTCCTATATAGCCTCGAACATGACGACGATATTCTCTGGAGGGACATTGGCCAGGATATTGTGGACCTGCTGAAATACAAATCCCCCGCCGGGGCGAAGGATTCCCACCTGTTCCCGGACGTGCCGGGCGACGGCGTCCGGCGTGGCGTAAGGCAGGATCGTCTGCGTATCGCAACCCCCGCCCCAGAAAACCATCTCCTTCCCGAATTCCGCCTTGAGCTCCCGCGCATCCATACCCGCGCATGAAATCTGCACTGGGTTGATGGCATCCAAGCCGGCGTCAATCAAATCCGGGAACAACTCCCGAACCCCGCCACAACAATGGAGCATGACTTTCACGTTGGCCAATTGCTTGGCGCGTTTCCACATGAGCTGGTGGCGGGGTTTGAAGAACTCGCGGTACATGCGGGGAGAGATTTGCGGTCCGCTCTGCATCCCGAGATCATCTCCGAACCTGATGATGTCGATGTATTCCCCCACCGCCTCCAGGAATGTTTCCAGCCTCGGCATGTAAATCTCCACGAGCCCATCGAGGAATTTGTGCGCCTGCTCCGGCTCGCTGCCCAGCAGCATGAAGAAGTTGTCGTTGCGATAGAGAAACTGTCCCACCTCCAGCAGGTTGCCTCCGAATCCACCCAGGATCGCCTTGTCGGTATTCTGCCGAAGTCTCTTGGCGCCTTCGCGGAGTTGCGCCAGGTCAACCCCGGGGCCGGGAGGACAAGTCATGACATGCCACATCGATTCTTGCAGGGCCTCAGGGATGGTCCGGGGACCGGTTTCATCCGCAAAAGGGAAATAGATTTGTTCGAAATAGAGGGCGCCCTTCGGCATCTGGGCAATCACCCGCCCGCTCCGGGAGCGGAAGACCCACCGCCCGTCCTCCTTTTGCGGCAAAGCCCAGGCGGGGATCTTGCAGGCGGTGCCGTCCGGCAAGGTCCAGTCAGCCCAGGATTCTTCCGACAGGGCGAAGCCATGCGACATATTGATGGTATCGACTCCGAATTTCTCCAGGACGTCATCATCCACGATAGCCAACTGCTGGACCGGATCGTAAACGCGCAGAGTCTGCTTCGGGAGTCCCAGATAGTCACGCAGTTTGACGTAAGCGAGGGCCGCTATCCCGGAGGAAGGGTGGCCGGAAAAATCAATGGGCACTCGGTCGGGCTCATGATGATTGCAAGCAGTAACAACTCTTTCGCGTGATGTCATGGTCGGCACTCCAAATTCGAATTGGAATGTTTTTGATTTCCTTGATCGTGTCTATTCAGTGGAAGAGGCCCCCCAGGTTTAGGACCAGCACCGAAAGCAGGGTTACGACGACAGCCCCAGTCAACACTCTCCGGGTTCTCTGCGACGTGGCCTTCCATTCCCCCGAGAGGACACCGAGCAGATTTGAGGAAAGGATCATCGCCGCTATGAACAAGGCAAAGCCCAGCGAAGTCCCGTAGCTTCCAACCAGGGTCGCGCCTATGCCGTAACCCACCATGCCCGAAAGCCAGAGCAAACCCATGGCAATGGCCAGGCCCGTTTCCTTCACCCAGCCCGGCTGGAAGAACAGAGACCAGGTGTGATTGCGAAAAAGCAGCCGGGAACAATAGATTAGATTTGGAATAAAACCTGCGCCCAGCACCAGCGCCCACGACGCGTAGGTTGAAGTAGCCGGCTTCGCTCCCATCTGGACAGCTCTTGCGAGGACGGGGCCGCTGAAAGCAAAGCCCAGATTTAGGTTCGACCCGAAGATGCCCGTGAAAATGCAAATGGCGAGACCGGTCATGAAACTCATGGCCACGGCCCCGCCGCCGCCCGCGGGGGGTTGTTCCTTTTCCCGGCGGCGGCCCGCCAATCCGTAAAGGGCCAGACCGGCGAACAGGATCGGCATGCTGATGAGCAACAACATCCCGCGCGGCCGCAGCAAATCCCCCGGGTTAAGGACCAGCAAGGGAATAAGCGATCCCGACAGACACGACAGGCCGGCCACGACCGCGAAGGCCAGAGCCATGCCCACGGCAGTGATCCCCAGGCCGAACGTGACTTGGGCGATGCCCCACAGAAAACCGAAGACCAGGGGAACAAGCACGGCCCGGCCGGTGCCCCCTCGATAGACATCCCACAGATGGGGCACGAAACCGGCCGCCAGCAACCAGGGGATAATCACCAGCGCGGCCGTGGCAAAAACCAGCCACGTGTTCTCCCATTTCCACTGACGTGCGTATTTCATAGGAAGCGGGAAGCTCCCATTCAACGCTCCGCTTATGAAGATGACGGCCATGCCGGCCCAGAAATGATTGCTCATCAAAGCTTCCCTTTCGGAGCAGACTGAGGATAAACAAGCTTAATCTCACTTCGCGAGCGCTGGCAGGTTGCTGAAAAACCCCTGACGGACGGCGTAGCGGCGATTTTATATCGCCATGACGGCAATAGAATCAATCCGGGGGTGGCGGCGTAAAGTCGCCGCTACATATTTTTCAGCACCCTGCTGGTCAAGACGCTCCCCTTCAGGACGCCGGCGGGAGCGCCTCGTACGGGCTCCCCATCTGGAGGACAAAGCCCTCTGCCCGCTTATAACCACTTTCAATACCACGGAACCTGGCGACCAGGTCCTGCAAGTCGTAATACCGGTCGGGGGTCTGGCTGGCGTGCGCATAACAGGCGGCGCGTTTGCGGGGCTCGGTCCCGGTAATATCCACGTAGTGGGTGGGGGAGAATTGCAGCGTGTCTTCCCCGTTTGAAACTTCGTAATAGTAGAGCGCGAATTTCTTTTCCATCTGCAACCAGGCATCCAACGCCAGCGCCGAAGTCGCCCGGTGGTCACGGTGACCATCAATAGGCCACTGCGTAAAGACCACGTCGGGGAGCTCGGCCTTCAGGATCTTCCGGAAGTCGTCGAAGTGGGCGCCGTCAAGCACGGCGTGGCCGTTCACTTGCCCCGCATACACGGGGCGCGCCTTCAGAATCTCACAGGCTTTACTGCCCTCAGCCATGCGGATATGGGCGGCCGCCCCTCCCTGAGCCGCCGGCCACTCGCCGTTGTTCAGGTAGAGGAGAACCACTTCGTGCCCCAGGTCGCTATAATGGGCGATCGTGCCGCCGCAACCATACTCGGGATCGCCGGGATGTCCTCCCGCAACAAGAACCTTGAGTTTGCGTCCCACGGGCGATTGTATCTGAGGCTGACTATCGCTGGCGGCCTCTGCCGCCGGCAATCCGACAGCCAGAGCCGTTCCCACTTGGCCCGTGCGGGCCAACAATTCTCGTCGGGTCATGGGGTCCCTTTCCACACCTCTACCTCGGGGGGTTGAAAGAATGGATTGAACTCAACAATATCTGCCACTGCCGCGGCTGCTGGAGAAACCGGTTCCGCATCAGTGGCTACTGCGGCAAGCCCGGGCTGTCCGTCATGACACGCAGCGTAATTGTTCCCACCACCTGTCCTTTGGATTCCGCCCGCCACGTTAGCGCCTGCCATTCCGGCTTATCCGTCGACGAGGCGTTATATGACGCTTCGACCGGATAGGTTTCGTGGGGCCTTACCGGGTAACGCCCAGCGCCGGAATGTTCTTTCCAGCCCGCGGGTAGCGCGCAGGTGATCGTCACTTCCACCGCCTGGTCCGTGTCATTGTGGATCAGGATCGGCACGCTCACCGGTTCGCCGTTCCCCACGGCAACTTCCGGAGTCTTGATGAGGTCGCGCAGGTGCTCGAGGTTGTGCGCTTTCCACAGCAGCTTGTAGTACGCCCACGGGCCGCCCAGTTCTACGGAAATGCCCTGGCGAGGCTCCGGCCGATAACCCTGCACGGGTGCAAACGGCACCTCGCCGGGCTGGATGCCTTCCAGGACGTCGCCGGTCTTAGTGCCGCCCACCAGAGACTTCCCCAAGACCAATTGAACCGGCTCCTTGGCGTAGATGTATTCGGGCCCGCCAGAAAGCGCCTGCTGGGCCGCCTGGCCGCTATCGCCTTGCGTCAGGTGGTGCGCCGCCTGCTCAACGGCCAGTTGGTAATAACTCTTATGCTGGCTGGGTGATACGTCCGCGGAGCTGTAAACGGGACCCTGGCCTTCCAGGAAATCTGTGTGCAGAGCGTCGGAGAAGTAGTAAATCTTCTTGGGCTGCCAGGGCAGCAGGCCCTCCGTCAGATTCATAATGCCATTGCGATTTCGCGGGTGCGAAATCTGCTCGGGAAACGCCGTCGCATCGCCCGCCAGATCAAAAGCCTCCGTGGCGATGACGCCCGCCGCCTGATGATCGTCATGATTCTCCCCGGCCACATACACGGGCAGCCAGGTCAGGATCACCTCGGGGCGCGTCAGCCTGATCAGCCGCACCGTCTCCCCCAAAGCCCGCCCGTGATCCCACGTCTCGAGTGACTGCAACACATTCTGTCCCGGAGTGTCGGTGCCGCACAGGAACCACACATGCAGAACTCCGAAGGTGGCCATGGCCTCGCGCGCTTCCGTGGCCCGGATGGCGCCCAACGCGGCCGCCTGCGCGTTTCCCTCGGCGTCGCCGCCGCCATTGCCCGGCGTGCCGAAAATCACCGCGACACGCTTGTGCTGGTCGTAGATGGCACGGGCGAGGTAGGGGGCGGGTTCGTCATCGGGATGAGCGACAATCACGAGAATGTCCGCCTTGAACCGCTGGTCGGGCGGAGGATTCGCGGGGGCATTTTGGATTTGCGGGTAACCGCCAGATGGTGCTCCGCCCGCGCCCGCCGCAGGCAGGCTGCGGGGCGCCAAGAGAGTCGCCATGACTCCGGCAATCAGGAGAGGTGCAGTCCACGGATTCCGCCGAAACTTGTCAAAAAGCCTCATCAAGGTATGCCTCCTTCTTGTGCCTACACGGGGCGCCTGCCGCCTTGCGCTGGCAAGCGCTACTCCCGGCCGAGCGTGGTCCGCAACCACTCTACCATTTTCTGCTTATAGAACATCCACTCCAAATGCCCTTCCCAATTCGCCATCCCGTGAGGGGCTTTATCGAGCTGAATCAAGTCGTGCCAGGTGCGCGGTCTCGGGCGCAGCCTCGCTAATGAATTTGGAGCACGGCAGCGCCGCGGATCGCGTCATTCTTTAGTGCGTTCAGGGCGCGATTGGCCTCGCGCAGGGGGAAGACTTCCACCTCGCTGCGCAGGGGGATTTCAGCAGCAAGGCGCAGGAAATCATCGCCGTCCTGGCGGGTATTATTGGCCACGCTGCGCAAGACCCGTTCGTAATAGAGCAGATCGTAATCGAGGGGTGGGATGACCGACATGTGGATGCCGGCCAGGACAACGGTCCCGCCTTTCTTTAGCGCCTTGAGCGCCGCCGGCACGATCTCGCCGGCAGGCGCAAAAATGATGATGGCGTTGAGCTTTACGGGAGGCTCGGCCAACGTTCCGCCCGCCCACACGGCTCCCAACTCCCGCGCCAGTCGCTGGTGGCGCGCATCGCGAGTCATGGCATAGACGTCGACTTTCCAGTGGCGGGCCACCTGGATCGCCACGGACGCCGCGGCCCCGAAGCCGTAAAAACCCAGCTTGCCACCCGGCTCAATGCCGGAAACGCGGAGCGAGCGAAAACCGATGATTCCCGCACACAGAAGGGGCGCTGCTTGCGCGTCGGGGAGATACTCGGGAATTGGGTATACAAACCTCTCCGGGGCGAGGGTGAACTCGGCATATCCTCCGTCCACGACATAACCTGTGAACGTGGCGTGGTCGCAGAGGTTCTCCTGGCCGGCGCGGCAATATTCACAGTCCCCGCANNGTGTGGTGCAGCCAGGGTATCCCGACACGGTCGCCGATACGGAATCGGCTGACGTTGGGACCTACCTTCTCGACCCGGCCCACAACCTGGTGCCCTGGAATAACCGGTGACTTCCGCGACGGGAGTTCGCCCTCGACCACGTGCAAGTCCGTTCGGCAGACGCCACAATTTGCGACGCGCACCAGGACTTCCCCGCCAGTAGGCACGGGGTCGGGCACATCCGTGAAATCGAGTGGGTTGGATTCGACCTTCGCAGGGGAATGGAGCAAGCAGGCTTTCATGGGGGAGTGCCTCCGACCAAGCCATGAGACGCCACGGTGGCTTGCCTCGCTCCCCTTACTCCAGAGTCAATCCGCGACGCTATCATATTGATAACAGGGCACATAATTCGTGCACTATTCTGTCTTGAGGGGCGGCGTCATTGTGCGGTCCACCCCCCGTCAATAAGGATATCCGCGCCCGTGATGAAGCCGGCTGCTTCCGAGCAAAGGAACACCGCCAGGGCGCCGATCTCCTCCAACTTGCCCCAGCGGCCCAAGGGGATTTTGGCCGTAAAATCAGCCATCCGCTCCGCATCCTGCATCAAGACCGCATTCAAATCCGTAGGAAAGGGACCGGGGCTGATGCCATTTACCGTGATGCCGTAAGGAGCCAGCTCCAGCGCCAGGGCCTTGGTCATGCCGAGCAGGCCGAACTTGCTCGTGCTGTAGGCCGAGCGGCCTGGCAGCGAGACGTGTGACATGGTAGACGTCACGTTGAGGACTCGGCCGAATTTCTTTTCGATCATGCCCGGCACAAAAGCGCGCGCGCAGAGGAACGGGCCATCCAGGTTGGTTTGCATCACCAGGCGCCACTCCTCCAGAGTGAACTCGTGCAGAGGCTTGCGCAGGTTGATTCCGGCATTGTTAATGAGAATGTCGGGGGCGCCGACTTCCCTGCCCGCTTGCTCGGCCAGCCGGTTGACCTCCGCCTCGGCGCTGACGTCGGCAGCAAAAGCGCAGGCTTTTCCGCCTCGCGCCGCGATACCCGCACGGACGCTCTCCAGCCGTTCGCCATTGCGCGCCACCAGGACCACAGTCGCGCCGGCCTCCGCCAGAGATTCCGCCATCTGCTTCCCGAGACCTTGGCTCGCGCCGGTGATGACGGCCACGCGATCGTCCAGCCGATGATAGTTCATGCTTTGCTCCTGGGAGAAGTTCGGGGATTCAGTCTGAGACCCCGCCACGTCAAAATAAAGGACTGCCAGGTTTTCGGTAGTGGTTTGGTTTGCTGTAGCGGCGCTATATGAGCGCCGGAATCTATTGAATCAAAAGCCGGCGGTCATACACCGCCGCTACAAAAAACCAATCTGACCCACTGCCAGGTTTTCACCCGGATTCACAAACTTCTGTTGTGCTGGTATAATTCTTGATGTATCGTTCTCGGCGCATGGCTCAGACAGTGCACTAAGGCAATACAGAATCCAGGCAGCCTGATCAGCTTAGCGCAGAGAAGTGTCCCAAGCAAATGCTAAGAGTACTTTGCGGAAATTTGAGGTTGCCCTTCAAACCTCCAGAGCAGGAATCTGCATCTGAGTGTGGGATGGTCACGAATAGGATCATCATCGATCTGGGGATTTAGCTGAGCCGGATGCTTTTCGCGGTTTCGGCCGGTGGGGGGAGGCGTGGTTGGAGGGCTCCCCTGCGGTACGCATAGCGGCGACCACGTTGAGTCAGTGTGGCAAGCGCCATTTGCGCCGGGCCCGACGGCCTGGGGCGGAAGTTAGAACAAAAGGCAGTTCCGCTTCCGTACCGGTGCGTCCCTATCATTGCAACGGAGATTCCGCCAACCCACCCGACCGAAACCTGGGGTCGAGGAAGCAAGACGCCTAGGGGTTCCCGGAATGAGAAAGCACGCCTACCCGAGGTCGGCGACTTTTCCTCAGGAAGAAATTTGTTTGGGAAAGGGATACGCGAAGTGAGGCCAATTTACACGCTCCTGCTCGTCACCGTCTTGATGGCACATGTCGGGGCCGCCCAAACGACACCCGACACAAAGGCCCCCGCCCCGGCTCCGGAGAAGCAATCCAGTTCGCTCGGGCCCACTGCCTTCGTGCAGTTCGCGGGCAATAATAGTAACCTCGGCACGATCGGACAGTGGGACATCAACCTGGGTTACAATTTCACATCGAAAATTGGAGTGGACATCGGCGTGCCGATCTATACCACCCGCTCCCCATTCTCCGTGATTACCACGGCTGACTGGCGGGTAACAACAATCCTGGGCGCTCCCTACATTGACGTCCGGTACACCACCCAGCGTGCCGGGGTGAACCTCACCTCGATCCTGACAGGTTCGGGGGGGTACAATGAAGTCAAGATATACTCCACCGGCCGGATGAAAGTTGACTTGTTCAACCATGTCGACCGCGCCTACGAAATAATGGGTCCCCTGACCTTTACGCCTTTCCTGAATTTCGGAGCGGGCACAGGGACCGTGGACCGTTCAGTCATGGCGCGCCCCTACAACACCGCTCGCCCGTATGAAACTCTAGGCTATATTGGAAATGGTGAGGCAGGAGGGAATTTTACACTCCTCCACCATTACTCGATAGGCGGCTCCGTTTACGGCCTCGTCCCGGCGGGACCGCAGAAGGTAT
>PMYF01000696.1:0-543 GCA_003171295.1 Acidobacteriota bacterium
CGACCAGATTCTGGGCACGAGCGAAGCGCGACGCGGCTTCTGGGGCATTGAGGTCATCGAGCTTCCCAACGGCAAATTGCTCTATCAACGCGACGCGGACCATCTCTACATTCCAGCTTCCAATATGAAAATGTTCTCGACTGCCGCAGCCCTCGAGAAGCTGGGTCCCGACTATGTCGCGCGCACCACCGTCGAAAGCGACGCTGCACCGGACGCGCGGGGACGCGTCGGGGACCTCTATATTGTGGGGCGAGGGGATCCGAATCTCGGCAGCCGTACCTTCCCATACAAGTTCAACGGCCCGCAACAACCTGCGGATAAGTTCCTGCAGGAACTGGCCGGCCAAGTCAGCGCGCGTGGAGTGCGCGACGTGTCGGGCACGCTGGTCGCCGACGACAGTTATTTTCTTTGGGAACCCTTCGCGCCGAACTGGGCTGCTGACGACCTCCAATGGGGCTACGGGGCGCCCGTCACGGCGCTGGCATTCAACGACAACTCGCTCACCCTGCATGTTCAGCCGGGCGCGAAGGCCGGGGACGACGC
>PMYF01000696.1:692-7877 GCA_003171295.1 Acidobacteriota bacterium
TCGCGTGGTGCTGGCCGAACACACTTCGCCTCCCCTCCGCGAGGCGATCAAGGTCATCAACAAGGAGAGCCAAAACCTGCACGCGGAGATGCTGCTGCGAACCCTCGGCCATGCAGTCAAGAACTACGGCAGCTTGACTGCGGGCCTGGAAGCGCTTAACGCGTTTGCCGCGCAGCAGGTTGGCATCCTGGCCGGTGAAACCTATTTTTCCGATGGCTCGGGGCTTTCGCGCGAAGACCTGGTAGCGCCGCATGCCGTCGCGAAGTTGCTGCTTTACATGGCGCGGTCGCCGCGCTTCCCGGTGTTCTTCGATTCCTTGCCGGTGTCCGGCATCGACGGCACCCT
This sequence comes from Acidobacteriota bacterium, assembly GCA_003171295.1. Lineage (GTDB taxonomy): Bacteria > Acidobacteriota > Terriglobia > UBA7540 > UBA7540 > Bog-366. The sequence goes on from PMYF01000696.1 coordinate 1,038, forward strand.
GGCCAGTCGCCTGGCGGAGGACCGCGTACGGGGGAGAATCCACGCCAAGACGGGCACGGTGGAACACGTCAACTCGCTTTCGGGTTATATGGACCTGCCCTCGGGAAAGCGCCTGGCCTTCTCGATCCTCGCAAGTAATCATCCCCTCAAGGACAAGGCCGGGCCAGCCACGCTCGATGCGATTACCCTGGAGATATACGACTGGTTCTCGAAGCGGCGGTAATCATGCTGTAACATCGTTATCGCAATATCTTCGCTTATCGAATGTCCCCAGGAGAAAATAAAGCCATGAAAACCGTCACGGTATTTGGAAGCGCGCTGCCAACAGAAGGCAGCGGGGCTTACCTTGAAGCCCAACGCTTGGGCCGATTGCTGGCCGAAGCAGGCTACGCGCTCTGCAACGGCGGTTACCGGGGCCTGATGGAAGCGACGTCGCGGGGGGCGCGCGAGGCCGGCGGGCACACCGTCGGGATCACTTGCGCGCTTTGGTCAAGTCCGGCCAATTCCTATATCATGGAGGAGGTCCGGACGCAAACCTTCAGCGAACGGCTGATGACGCTCATCGAACGCGGTGACGCTTACATTGCCCTTCCCGGCGGCACTGGAACATTGGCGGAACTCGCGCTGGCCTGGGAGATGATGAACAAGCGGACGCTCTCCAAAACCGTGGGCGGGCAAAAGCCGCTGCTGGTGATGGCGCCGTACTGGCAGCCCGTCATCGATTGCCTGCATCAGGAAGGGCAGCTCAACGACGGTCACCCCGGCTGGGTAGCCGCCGCCATGGACATCGTCACGCTCATCAAAACTCCGGAAGAGGCGCTGGAACATTTGCGCAAGAATCTCTAGCGCCAGCAATTGCCCACCGGCGCGCACGGCAATTCTTGCTACAATTGGCGTGCACCCATGGCTGAACCTGATTCATTGACCCGCCGGCCGATTGATCCCTTCTCACGCGACGTGCTGGAATTTGCCGCCGTGGTCGAGTTGCTACACAGCTATCTTTCCGGGCCCATCAGCGAGCCATTTCTCAACCAGGTCGAACCGCATACGAATCTCGATCTGATTCGCCGCGATCTGGCGCTGGCGGGCGAGACGCGCGAGTACTTGCGAGAGAGCCCTCGTCCCAGCTTGGCGGCGCTCGGTGACCCACGTCCGCTCTTCGACAAGCTGCGCGTTGAAGGGGTGTCACTTGCCGCGCTCGAAATCATGGCGTTGGTGGAAGTGGCGCGGGCGGGGTTGGATATGCACCGGCTGTTTGCCCAACATCCGGCGCCGCGCCTGGCCGAACTGGCGCGCACTCTGGCGGACTTCCGCGGCCTGGTGGCGGAACTGGGCGGCAAGATTCTTCCCGACGGCACGGTGGATTCTTCCGCGAGCGCGGAACTCGGACGCCTGCGCCGGGCCATCGAGCGGCTGCGAACTGACATCCAGACGAGCCTGGAGCGGATGCTGCGGCGCTTCGGGCAGGACGGGGTATTGCAGGACGCCGTCGTCACGATTCGCAACGACCGCTTTGTGATTCCCGTGCGCGTGGAGGACAAGCGGCGCGTGCAGGGCGTCGTGCACGGAGCGAGTTCTTCCGGCGCCACAGTCTTTATCGAGCCCCTGGAGACACTCGCCCTCAACAATGACCTGGTCGAGCTGGAAGACCGCGAATTTGCGGAGATTGAGCGGATCCTGGGCGAGTTCAGCGGCAAGCTGCGGGAGCGGCGAGAGGACCTGGGCCGGGCGGCGGAAATCCTGAGCGAAATCGACCTGGGTTTTGCCAAAGGAGAATTCAGCCGGCAGTACGACTGTTGCATCCCCGAGTTTCCCGCGGAGCGTGCGCTATGGCTCGCGGAGGTTCGCCACCCGCTGCTGGAAAAGACTTTGCGCAGTCAGGGACGGCGGCCTGTGCCGCTCAGCCTGGAACTGAAAGCGCCGCATTCCCTGATGATCATCAGCGGGCCGAACACCGGGGGCAAGACGTTGGCGGTCAAAACCCTGGGCATCGTGGTGCTGATGGCGCAGGCGGGAATTCCGGTGCCGGCGAGCGAGGCGCGGTTGCCGCTGTTCGGGCGCGTGCTGGCGGACATCGGCGACCAGCAATCCATTGAGGCCAACCTCAGCACTTTTTCCGCTCACGTAACGAACATCGAGGCGATGGCGGACGTGGCGGAGAGGAACGACCTGGTGCTGCTCGACGAAATCGGCGCCAGTACGGAGCCCAACGAAGGCGCGGCGCTGGCTGTGGCTATCCTCGAACACTTTCGCCAGCGCGGCTCGATAACCATGGTGACCACACACCATTCGCGCCTGAAGGCCTACGCGGCGGAGACAGCGGAAGCAGTGAACGCCGCCATGGAGTTCGATGAGGCAACTTTGCAGCCGACTTTTCGGCTGCTGGTCGGATTGCCGGGGAAGTCCAGCGCGCTCGACATCGCCGCGCGCCTGGGTTTGGAACCCAGCATCGTAGCGAAGGCGCGTTCGCTGCTTCATCCCGCGGACGCCGAGGCTGCCACCTTGGTGGCCGGGCTGCACCAGCAGCGGACGGAGATGGAAAGCAAGTTGGAAGCGCTGGAAAAGCAGAACCAGGATTTCGAGGAGCGCCGCGCGCAGTGGGAGCAGCAATTCCAGCAAGACCGCCGGGCGAAGCTGCGGGAACTCGATTCCCGGCTGGATGAAACGTTGCGCCAGTATGCCAAGAACTGGGAGCAGTCGCTCGAGGAACTGCGCAGGCAGGCAGCGCCCGCCAAGGTGGTGACGCGCGGAGAGCGGCGGGCCACGGGTCTGGTGCGCGAGGCGCGGGAAGAATGGAATACCCAAGTGCTGGAGTCGCTGGGCATGCCCGCGGCGGCACCCGAAGCGGCCCCCATCGCGCGGCCGCTGGAGGTTGGCGATCAGGTGCAGATGGCGAATGTGTCAACGCCCGGCATCGTGACCGCGTTACTGGATAGTGAACTCCTGGAAGTGACTGTAGGCCGCCTCAAAATGCGCGTCAGCAAGGAGGAGGTCCGGTTGCTGATGCCCAGAAGCACAATCTTACCCGGACCAGCGGGGGCTGCGCCCGCCCGCGCAGAGGTTCCAGAGGAGTTCAACGTCATTGGGAACACGGCGGAAGAAGCACGCGAGCGCGTGGACAAATTCCTGGACCAGGCTTCGCTGAGCGGCCGCTCCCGGTTGCGGATTATCCATGGGCATGGAAAAGGAATCCTGCGGAAGACCCTGCACGACATGTTTTCCCACCACCCCCAGGTTGAAAAATTCTACTTGGCGCCGCCGCAGGAAGGCGGGAGTGGCGCAACCATCGTCGAATTGAAGAATTAGCGGTCGGCTGAAAAGTGGTTCCGGCATGGTTCCCCAAGCTGGCCGTGGTCCGTATCCCTTAATACGCACAGTTCCGGGCGACTTCACGCAGAGCATGTGCGTGGAACCACGATTTGTGGGGGCTGGCTTTGCCTCGAAGGGGGTGATTCAAGAGTTGTTGGATCGCTTGGAGTTACGACGGTGATTACCTTTACGGAGACAATTGCGAACAACCCGGACGAGGTCATCTGACTTAATGGGCTTGTTAAGGTATTCGGTCGCGCCAGCATTCATTGCTTCCAGGTAGGTATCCACTTCACCATAAGCGGTCAAAATGATGACTGGAATTTCGCTCCCCTCGCTCCGAATGGTCTGGAGGATGTTGAGGCCGTCACAATCAGGCATGCGTAAATCGCAAATGACTAATTCGAAATTGCTGGAACGCAGAAGATCGACGGCCTCACAGGGATTGGCAGTCGCCATGACCGCGAATTTCTCACCTGACAAGATGCGCTGGAGGACGCGCAGGAAATGTGGGTCATCGTCAATGATCAAAATTCGGCCGCTGATCTCCTCACCCGCGGGCTCCTCCGCCCCCGAGCTTGCCGCCTTCCATTCAGAATGTTCGATTGCGTCCCACATACTCCAGCATCCAAAATGCGTAAATTCTATCCCCAGCATGCCCGACCTGCTGTGGAGCACGTAAAGCACCAATTCTCGGGCCACATGAGGTGTGGGGAGAACCTGATCCGGCGGACGTGACACTCTGTCGAGAAGGGGAAGTCACCCACTTGGGAGCGGGTGACGGACCGAGATCGTAAGTAGGGGATGCGAGGGGAGATCCCCCCTCGCGGATGGAGACGCAAGCCGTCGGTAAGTGGATGTCCGAGCGTTAAGCTGCTCGCGTTGCAGAAGTGGCAGATTCCTTCTTGCCCAAGCGACGACGGATCGTGCGGGGGTTGATCTGCAGCAGTTGCGCGGCACGCAGACGATTACTCCGCGTGTATTGTAATAAGGTACGGATGACCGCGTCGTGGATTTCCCGCATCGAAGTCCCGATTGAAAACGTCAGTGTGAAGGTCGGTTGCATCTCCATGGGGGTAATCTCTTTGATGGGAGCAACAGGCCTGGGACCAGCAACAAAGTCCTTCACGTCGACTGGGCCACGGGAATTAGGAAAGGGTTTCATCATAGCCTCCTAGATTAAAGATGCCTTGGCACCTGCCCTTTTGTCAGCATTTTGGGTTCCTTTCCGGCCGTCTGGATGTCATTGAAAGATGGTGCACGTAAACTAATTCTTCCAGAAGAAAGTGGACAAATTGGGTACCCACACACAATTCCATGTGGCTTTTGCCCCAAGATTAGCCCATGGTCCGGAATCTGGAGCGCTCCAGATTAGAAAGCAGCGGCCGATTTCTCACGTATTTTCAAGGGAATAGGAATTGTGGACAATTTTGTCCGGGTGGCAACAGGGATGCCAAATATCAAGATCTTGGGGACAGTAGGATTTGAGGTTCTCGCGTATCCATCAGGAGCCATGAATGGGCCATCGGCAATCGAGTGTGGACAGATTTCTGCAATTCTTTAGTTCGCTGAAATGCGGACTGCTACTCCTCGCCGGGGTGGGAGTGGCCGTCATCCTTGGGACGCTGATTCTTCAAAAGCCCCTGGCCCAGGAGGGGCAGATCGAACAGGTTTATGCCCCGCAGACGATCCGACTCCTGAACGCCTTGGGTCTGTTTGACATCTTTCATAACTGGTGGTTCATGCTGCTCTTGGGATTATTGGGAGCCAATATCACCCTGGCTTCGATCGAGCGCTTTCCCCAGGTGTGGCGGTTGTTTGTCCGGCCGCATTTGCTGGCCGACGTAGCTTTCATTCGAGCCCTGCCGTTCCAGCGGGAGATTCCGCTGGACACCCACACCCCCGAGGAGGCGATGGCGCTGGCCAGCCGCAAACTTCAGGACCTGGGTTACGCTCCCCGCCCGGAGGCGCTCCGGCAAGGCACGCTTTACATTGAAAAGCACCGCGTGGCGCGGTTGGCTCCTTATGTGGTCCACGCCAGCCTGCTGGTGATCTTTGCCGGGGCGATCGTCGATGGGACGCACGGCTACCGCGGATTCATCAGCCTGCGGCCGGGGATGCGCACCGATACGATCGAGCCTCTAACCATGCCGGCGGCGCCGCGGCGGCTGGGCTTTGCCATCCGCTGTGACGCAGCGGGTATGGATCGTTACCCGGACGGCTCACCGCAGCAATATTGGAGCCGCCTGGCGGTGGAGGAAAACGGCCGCGAGGTGGCGCGCAAGCAGATATTTGTTAACGATCCGCTCACCTACAAAGGTGTCCGGTTCTTCCAGGCGACCTATGCTCCTACTGGCAGGCCTCAGCAACTGGCCATGGAGGCGAGCTGGCTCGATAACGGCGCGCCGAAGCACCGCGCGCTTACCCTGGTTCCGGGGACGCCGGCGCAACTGGATGAACAAGGTACCGCGGTGGAGTTGGCCGATTTCATCCCGGACTTTGTGCTGGACGGAAACCAGATCACCTCGCGCTCTGACGAGCCGCGCAACCCCGCCATCCGTCTGCAAGTGACGCGGCCCGGCGGCAAGAGCGCCAGCGCCTGGGTGCTGGCCAAGTCGCCGGAAATGAATCCGCCCAATGACACGGGGATCAGCTTCCGCTTTGTAAGCGTGGAAATGGAGTACATGACGGGTTTGGAGGTGGCGCACCAGCCCGGCCAGTGGCTGATCTGGGGGGGGTGCTTGTCGCTGACCTGCGGGTTGATGATGGCGCTCTACCTTGCCCACATCCGCATCTGGGGCGTGGCCGGAGCCGATCGCAAGGGTCGGCCGGTGCTGCTCCTGGGTGGGCAGCCGAGCAAATATCGCGAGAACTTTGAGCGGAAATTTCGCGAGCTGGCGGGCGAACTGGAAACAGCATTGAAGAACGCGAAGGATGGGGTGGGTGTCCCGGTGGCGTAGAGTTGATGGGGTGGCCCGGGGGCGGAAGAGATTCCCAAGGCCCCCACCCCGCAGGAGGGCGTCCGACCTGAAACAGAGCGAGGGAACAGAACATGGCGAAAGTGATGACACACACCGCGCAGCGCGACCCGCAGAACGCGGCAAGCTGGATTCTGCTGGTGGTTAGCGTGGTCGTGGTGACGGCGATGGCTATTTCGGTCCCGCACCTGGTGGGACGCGAGGGATGGCTGACGGGTGAGAAATTCCTCTACCTGGCGCTGATTGCCTATCTGGGCGCGGGAATTTTGTACGGGTTGGCGGCAGCCCTGCGTCATGCGCCCCTGCTGGCGGGCGCGGTGGCGCTCACCCGAGGGGGATTTCTGCTCCACACGACGGCGATCGTGGTGCGCTGGGCGAGTTCCGGGCGCCCGCCGCTCTCGAACATCTACGAGATGGTGCTGGTGTTCTCTTGGGGCGTCGTGGCTCTGCACGAAGTAGCGGAATGGAAATTCGCGTTGCCCTTCCTGGGAGCCATCACCGTGCCCATCGCGGCGCTGGCGCTCATCCTGATGCAGGTTCTGCCCGGGGAGAT
>PMYF01000696.1:7910-8144 GCA_003171295.1 Acidobacteriota bacterium
TTTCTGAGCTGGAGCGCGGGGCTGGTGCTGGGCGTATACGTGACCATCGTGGCGACTTCCGTGAACGCCGGGCTGGCGCTGACCATGCCCGCCTGGGACGCTGCGGCGCGGGAAAAAGTGATGCTGGCGCCGCGCCAGCCGCTGCTGGTGCCCATTCCGTCACTCGGCTGGCCTTTTGTGATTGTGCTGGCACTCGCGGCCGTTACGCTGACGCTGAATCTCGCGGCAACCTTC
>PMYF01000696.1:8157-8345 GCA_003171295.1 Acidobacteriota bacterium
TTCCTGCTGGCGGGCGCGGTGATGGCATTTTTCGCTTCGCTGGCCTGGGAAGTGCTCCGCTGGAAATATGATGCCATCGTCGATTACCTCCCCAGCCGCGACACGCTGGATGGATTGATTTACAAGACCGTGGCGATTTCCTTCCCCCTGCTGACCCTGATGATCATCGCCGGCGCCTACTGGGCCAA
>PMYF01000807.1:0-3231 GCA_003171295.1 Acidobacteriota bacterium
TCCGAGACCGTTGATCGTACTCTGCGCTGGATCGAGGATCACCGGTCCCGCCCCTTTTTCCTGTGGCTGCACCTCTACGATCCGCATGCGCCTCACGATCCGCCGGAACCATTCAAAACGCGCTTCCGCGCCCATCCTTATGATGGCGAAATCGCTTACGCGGACGAACAAGTGGGCCGTCTCCTTTCCTTTCTTGAGACCCAAAGCCTTTACAGCTCCAGTCTGATTGTACTGGCGAGCGATCACGGCGAAGGACTGGGGGCGCATGGCGAGCAGCAGCACGGGCTGTTCATTTACAATTCCACTGTCCACGTGCCGTTGATCCTGAAGCCGCCGGCGGGTTTCAAGCCGGTCAGACGCTCCATTAATCAGGTTGTGAGCACCGTGGATATCGCTCCCACACTCACGCAGGCTTGCGGGTTCCCTTCCCCGGATTCGGCCAGCTTCCAGGGGCGCAGCCTGCTGCCGCTTCTCGCGTCCACTTCGCCCGGCGCGCCGGGGATGGGTTATTCCGAGTCTCTCTACCCGCGCACTTCGTTCGGATGGCATTCCCTGCGCGGCACCGAGACAGAGCAATACCATTACATCGAGGCCCCACGCGAAGAACTGTACGACCTCCAACAGGACCCCAAGGAAACCCACAACATTGCAGGGGAGAAGCCAACTCTCGTGGCGACGCTGCGGGAGAACCTGCGGGCACTAGTGGCGCGCTTCGCCCGCCCGGGCGGGCAAACCCAGGCTGCCACAGTTATTGACATGGAAAAGCTGCGCGAACTGCGCTCGCTCGGTTACGTCGGAGGGTCCTCGGCAGAGCCCTTGAAGGGCGATGCTCCCGGAGCCGCAGATCCGAAAGACTGCATAGGCTTCTATACCCGGGTTACGCATGCTACGGAGCTCGCGGAGGATGGTCGCTTCCACGAATCCAACGCGCTGCTCGCGGCGGCGGCGGTAGAAGACCCTAAGGCTTACTTGCCGCCCTTCCTCCTGGGTGAAAATGCCCTGGCCCAGCATCAATACCATGAGGCGATGGACTTTTATCGCCACGCCCTGGAACTGAATCCTCGCTATGACCTCGCGGCGATCGGAATGGGCCGCGCCGCGCTGGACGGCGACGATCCGGCGGGCGCGATTAAGGCCTTCCAGTGGGCGCTCGAACTCAACCCCCGCGATTATCTCGTGAAACTGTCGATCGCGAACGCTTACGAAAAACTGAACCGGCTGGCCGACGCAGCGAACCTGCAAAAGGAGGTTCTGGCTTCTCACCCCGGGGATGGCAAGGCTAACTCCGATTATGGGATTACTCTCGTGCGCATGAAACAATACGCCCAAGCCCTCGCGGCTTTAGAGAAAGGGGTGCAACTTGGCTACCGCAGCGCCATCACCTACAACTTTCTGGGAACCGCGCGGCTCGCCGTGGGGCGCACAGATGACGGCGTGGGCGCCTACCAGGAAGCGATCCGCATCAACCCCAAGTATGCGGCGCCCTATGAAAATCTGGCACTCTTCTACGTGCGATCCCAACAAAACGAGAAGGCCCAACATTACTACCGGCAGGCTTGCCAGCTCGATTCCACGCTTTGCCAGACGCTTGCCCCGCAATTCCATTAGGGCCACGCAGGGCGGGCTGGACAGGCTGCGGGAAAAACTCTGGGAGCTGTCATTCTGAGCGAAGCGAAGAATCTCGCCCTGCGCATTTTCATGAAGATACGAGATTCTTCGTCGCCTGCGGCTCCTCAGAATGACACCGCCTACGAGTTTTTCCGCAGCCTGTTGAGCCTGCCATGAGGGTTAATCGACCAAACCGGATTCGCCCATTCTTTTTACGGCAAGCCGGGATGTTGATTGACCTCAAGCCCCAGTTGCTTCTGCACAAATCTTGCTCGGTTTACGTTGAGCTCCATCGTATTGGCCTTATAATGCCCTGCGCAATCGAATGCCCGGGCCCTCCCTGAACCCAGGGAGGGGTACATGCGGAGATCCTGATTGGCATGTTCACTCGAGTTACTCGCCGTTCCTTCCTGAAACGTGGTGCTTCAACACTGCTGGCACCTTCGCTCTGGCCCGCCTCCCCCGTCAAAGGCGATACTCCCCAAGTGCTGGCGGGACCAAGATCCGTTTCCCCCGCCGGTCAGGGTGAATCACCCATCCCTGCTCCGCCTCCTATTAACCAGTTCAGCGTTTATCAACTTCTGGAACGCGCTACATACCTGGCCGGACGGGGCGAAGTAGAAAATTACTTCCGGAGCGCGCTTAAGCCCGAGCACTACGAACAGGATTTGGGAACCAATTGCCAGTTGCGGGCGCGCATGCCTTACGACGCCATCCAAGAACTCGAATCCTACCTTGCGGCTTCCCGGCAACGGCCCCCTCGTCGAGACATCCAGGAAACGGTAATGCGAGTTCAGTATATATTGGGCCAACTATATTCCTTCCTGGGAAACATGAAAACCTCCGTCCAGCACCTTCAGATCGCCCAGGAACTCGCCGTTTCTCTGGGCTTCAAAGACCAAGCGCTGGCCTTGGAGAAGATTTTGGGAATCGCCAATTTCCGTCAGGGCCAGGTGGAAAATTGGGTGGCGCATCACAATGTTCACAGCTCCATATTTCCACCCCGCCCCGAGGCGCAATTCACGAACGTCTCTTACGCTGAAGCAGCGATCAAGAACTTCCTCCAATACCTCGAGCAGGCGCCGCAAGACCTGGAGGAAAAGTGGTTTTTGAACTTGACCTGCATGGCTCTGGGGAAATATCCGGAGAGCGTACCGAAGAAACACCTGATGCCCCTCAGCGCCTTCGAATCGAAAGATGATATGGGGCGATTTGTGGACGTCGCGCCGGACTTGGGCGTCGCTGCATTCGCCATGGCGGGCGGGGTCATCATGGATGATTTCGACAACGACGGCTTCCTCGACCTGATCGTTTCAACTGGAGATCATTGCCAAGCCCTCCACTACTTCCATAACAATGGGGACGGAACCTTCGAGGACCGGTCTGCCCAGGCAGGGCTCTCCAACCTCCCCGGCGGGTTCAGCATTTTCCAGGCGGATTACAACAACGATGGCTGGATGGACCTTTACGTGGTAAGGGGTGCGTGGGAAACACCCGTGCGGCATTCCTTGCTGCGCAATAATGGCGACGGGACGTTTACGGATGTCACCCTCGAATCTGGAATAAACGTTCTTCCTGCGGTCGCCAGTCAAACCGCCGCCTGGGCCGACTACGACAACGACG
>PMYF01000807.1:3306-6901 GCA_003171295.1 Acidobacteriota bacterium
TCGCCCGGCAGATGCACGTGGAAACTCCCATCTGGAGTTTTCCCGTGTGGTTCTGGGACTACGACAATGACGGTTGGCTGGACCTTTATGTGTCCAGTCACTACGAATCCGTCTCACACATCATGCGGAGTTACCTGAACCTGCCCACCCCGGCAGAAACCCACGCGCTTTACCGGAATCGGGATGGCAAGAGATTTGAGAACGTGACTAAACTCGTGGGGCTCGACCAAGTGAGCATGCCGATGGGTGCGAACTTCGGCGATGTGGATAATGATGGCTGGCTGGACTTCTATCTGGGGACGGGCGCCCCTTCGTATGGCGCCTTCATTCCGAATATGCTGTTCCGCAACGTGGGGGGGAAACGCTTCCGCGATATCACCGCATCCTCCGGGACCGGCAGCCTGCAAAAGGGGCACGGCGTGGCGATCGGGAATCTTTTCCACGACGGGCAGCCCGCCATCTATGTTCAGCTCGGCGGGATGGTACCGGGCGACCGGTACTATAGCGCCCTCTACAAAAATCCCGGCAACGGAAACAATTGGATCGACATCAGGCTGGTGGGCGTCAAAACCAACCGGTCGGCCATTGGGGCACGGATCAAGCTCACGGTGGAAGATCAGGCTCAAAACCAGCGGACCATCTTTCGCCACGTAAATTCCGGAGGGTCGTTCGGGTCGTCGCCGCTCCAGCAGCACATCGGGGTGGGAAAGGCCACGCGAATTCAGGCTCTGGAAATCTGGTGGCCCACCAGCCAAACCCGGCAGACCTTCCGCGACGTGGGCCTGAATCAATATATCGAAGTAAAGGAATTCGAGCGCAACTTTACTCAACAACAAACCCGGCCGAGTAAGCGGTCCTCTAATCGGTAGAATTCCAGGACCGACTTGGTTCGGGTCCCGCTTCGCGAGCAGGCGTGCCGCTTCGGCTTCCACGTGCAGGCGAGCATAACGCATCGCTGAGCAATGGGCGACTCGGCTGGTCGACGCACACTGCCCCATGAGCTTTCGGCAATGTTGCGTAGTGTCCCGCCTAAAGGACACACTAGCTGAGGATAACTTGCGCACTAAGGGGGCACTCAATCGTCTGGCTTCCTCGGAGTTCGCATCGCCAGGGCAACTCTGCATCGTCCGTGGGTCGCATACATCCCGACAAGAACCGTCGGGACGTATGCGCCACCCGCGGGTGGGCTGAGGAGGCATGACAATGCGGTATCTATTTGCTGTCGCTTTGTTAGTGACCATGACGGCACAGGGCCAGGTTGACGCGTCCAATGGTCTTGGTTCGGCGACGGGAGTAGTTCTGGACAGCGCGGGAAAACCCCTGGCCGGTGCTACGGTTTACGCACTTCCAGAGAAGGACATGACCAAGCAAATCCGAACCGCCTCTGATTCAGCCGGTCGGTTCACGCTGGAAGGCTTACCCGCCGGAGGAGCATACTTGGACGCTTTTAAGGAAACCGACGGCTATCCCTACAACTTGTTTTCGTTCTTTAAGTCGCCAGGTGAAAGAGTTCCGGTGAAAATAAAGATCGTTGCCGATAAGGTGACCCCCAACGTTGTCCTGCAAATGGGGCTTCGGGCAGCCTATCTACAATTTGATATCGCGGATGACGATGGGACTCCCGTAAGCGGCGAGATGCTATTCGATCGCCTGGACATGCCCGGACCTTACAGTAGAGCAGTGAGTGCAAAAGAGCTCCTGATGGTACCTCCGGTCCCTTTCCGCCTGACTTTCGAATGTCAGGGATATTTACCGTGGCATTACGGCGGAGATCGGTGGCGGGCGAGTGCGGGTTTGATCACACTCAAACCTGGCGAAACTATGCACCTCCCGATTCACCCAAAACGTTCGCAATAGGGGTAGCGGACCCCCGGCCCGGGCTCCCCGCTTCTTCTTGGGGATTAACCGCAGACCTCACCGAGAAGCTGTGAATTTATCTCTCATTTTTTTACCTGGCAGTGGAGAAGTGGATTTTGGAGTGCTTGTTGTTGAGGCGAAGCGGCGGGAGTGGGTGAAGAGCCGCTCGCAAGTGCCACGCAGAGGCGGGTGGTTGCGCATGGGAACGGAAGAGCGGCAAGCACTAGAAGGAATCCAGAAGGAACTGAGACTGAAGCGTGTGAACCGGCAGCAGATGATCTTGCGCGCCGTGGATGTGGAGAAGTAGATCGAGCCGGAGCATGCGGCGCGGGCGATTGGGGAGTTGGTGGGCGGGCTCGACCTGAGCGCGTTCCGGGCGGAGATCGAGGTGGTGAAAGGCGAGGCGGGACGACCGGCATACGACCCGTGGTTGCTGATCAGCCTGTGGATTTACGCCTACAGTGAAGGGGTGAGTTCAGCGCGGGAGGTGGGGCGGCGTTGTGAGTATCATCCCGCCTACCCGTGGCTGACGGGATGCGAGGTGGTGAATCATCACCGCCTGTCGGATTTCCGGGTCGAACATCAGGCGGCGCTGGATGAGCTGTTCGCGCAGGTGTTAGGGGGGTTGAGTTCCGAGGGCTTGATCACGCTGGAGCGGGTGATGCACGAGGGGAGGAAAGTGAAAGCGCCGGCGAGGGGGAAGTCGTTCCGGCGGGAGAAGACCTTGCGTGATCACCTCGAGCCGGCGCGGCAGCGGGTGCGCGCGATGGGCGATCCCCGCCAGGAAGAGGGGAGCGCAGGGCAAGCCCCGGCGCGGGAGCGCGCCGCGCGCGAGAAGGTAGAGCGATTGGAGCAGGCGCGGGAAGAGATGCAGAAGATGTCAGCCGCAGGAAGGCGGGGGAAAGAACGGCGCGTGAGTGAAACGGACCCGGAAGCACGGATCATGAAACAGGGGGGCGGGGGCTATGCGCCCAGCCACCCTGTGCAGCTCTCCCCCGACGCGGCCCACACCGTGATTGTTGGCGTGAGCGTGACGCAGTCGGCCCACGATGAGGGGCAACTCACCCCAGCCCTGGAAGAGGTGAAACGCAACCTGGGGCGGCTTCCCCAGCAGGTGGTGGCTGATGCGGGGGACACCCCGCGGGAGACGATTCTGGAAATGGCGGAGCTCCAAGTGGACTTCCTGGGCGGGACGGTGGAAGCGGGGAANNACGGAGGCGCGTGGGGGTGCTGCACCACGTCTACCAAGCGCAGGCGGCGGACTGCCGCCGTTGTGCTTATCGGGAGAAGTGTTGTGGGGGAGCCGCGGCACGTAGGATCTTTCGCTCCGAGAACGTGCCCGTCGTGACGGCCTTTGTGGAGAAGATGCAGACCGAGGCGGCGCAAGTGATTTATCGCCTGCGCGGGGCAGTGGCCGAATTTCCCAACGCTGGGCTGAAAGCCAAGATCGGCTTGCGGCAATTTCGCGTGCGGGGTTTGAAGAAGGTACGCTGTGAGACGCTCTGGGCTTGCTTGGCCTACAACCTTTCGCAGGGGGTGCGTCTGCGCTGGAAGGTAAGACTGGCAGAGGTACAAAGCTGAACGTGAAAACCTCCCGGGGCTCAAAGCCCCGGCGGAAACGAGGTGGGTGACTCTATGCGACCGCCATAATTGTTCTGGGCGGTTAGGTATTGGCGAAGCAAGCTGAAACCATCGCGAAAATCTAGATGCTCGCCTCCGCCAATTCTTTCACAGATTC
>PMYF01000106.1 GCA_003171295.1 Acidobacteriota bacterium
ACGCGCGATTTGATTCGCGCCGGGCAGCTGTTGAAGATTGAAGTGCTCGACCACGTCATCATCGGCCGCGCGACGCCGGAACGTCCAAAGGATTACGCGTCGTTGCGCGAACTGGGTTATTTTGCCTAGCTCCTGGTAATGCCGAGTAGTCGGGGTGATTCTTCAAAAACATGAAGAATCACCCCTTTTTTCTTTTCCTGACTCGGCATTATCGAGTGCCATTCCTCGCGGTTTAACCTCACAAAAAGAAAGGAATGCATTTATGAGTAAGCGGTTTCGTAGTTATCCCAAAACGCTACAGCCCCTGCAATCAGGTCCACTTGGAAAGCATCTGGACAAGTTCGCTGCGCTGCTGGTTCAACAGGGCTATTGCAGTGTGACTGGCTGGAATATGCTTCGATTGGTTGCTGATCTGAGCGGTTGGATGGTTCAGAGAAAGCTGCGGGTCGAAGACCTCAATGAACAGCAAACCGCCAAGTTCCTTGGCTGGCGCTGGCAACGTGTTGTTCACCGAAGCGGCGATCAGTCCACCCTGGCGCTTTTACTCCGACACTTGCGTCAGGCGGACATCGTCCCGCCGCCGGTGTCTCCGCCACTGACTCCCATAGATTTGATCGAACGGGACTACAGACGTTTTCTCCGACAGGAACGGGGCTTCATGTCAGCGAGCGTGGGCCAGTATCTGTGCGTCGCCAGACGCTTTTTATGGCATCGGTTTCGCGGTGGAAAAATCCGGCTGAAGGAACTATGCACGAAGGATGTGACCGGTTTTGTTTTGAAGGACTCGTCCATTCGCGGTCGTCGCTCGACTCAACTGATGACCTCGGTGTTGCGCAGTTTTTTGAATTACCTTTTCCAGGAAGGCAGGATTGCCACCAATCTGGCAGCAGCCATCCCGGCCACTGCGGGTGGGCGATTGTCGGAACTGCCCCGCTATCTGGAGAAGGCGCAGGTGGAGAAGTTGCTGCGATGCTGTGACCGTCGCAGCAAAGTGGGGCGGCGTGACTACGCGATCCTGGTTCTGTTGGCTCGACTCGGCTTGCGCGCCGGCGAAGTGGCGTGCCTTGAGTTGGATGACATTGACTGGGCGGCCGGGGAACTGCTTGTTCGCGGTAAGGGCAATCGCATGGATCGGATGCCTTTGCTCCAGGATGTCGGCAAAGCCGTGGCGGATTATTTGGAAAGAGGGCGGCCACCCTGTTCAACGCGCCGTGTCTTTGTCCATTGCAAAGCGCCGTATGCAGGCTTCGGTAGCCCGCCCAATACGGTTTGTGGGGTCGTTCGCCGGGCATTGGCGCGTGCCGGGTTGAACCCGCGAAATCGAGGCGCGCATTTGCTTCGCCATTCATTAGCCACGAACCTGCTCCGGGGTGGAGCTTCCCTGACGCAAATCGGCCAGGTGCTCAGGCACAAACAAACTCAGACCACCGAGATTTACGCGAAGGTCGATCTAAACGCATTGCGCGCTCTGACTCAACCATGGCCCGGAGGTGCGCAATGAGCAACTTAAGCGTTCATCTCAAAAATTACCTGAAACTCCGGCGAGGGCTCGGGTTCAAGCTGCATAGCGCGGGTATGTATCTGCGCAACTTTGTGCGTTTCGCGGAAGCAAAACGGGCGCGGTTCATCACGACCAAGCTGGCGTTGCAATGGGCAACCCAGCCGCCGAATACCAAACCGGTGCAACGTGGCAGCCGCCTGAGCGTGGTGCGGCGCTTTGCTGAATATGTGAGCACGGTCGATCCGCGCACGGAAGTTCCCCCGCCAAAGCTTTTGCCTTACACCATTCGCCGACGGCCTCCGCATCTCTATCGCAATGACGAGGTCCGCAGATTGGTTGACGCGGCGTATCAGATTAATCCGGCCAATCCGATCAAAGGCCCGACACTGGGCACGCTGTTGGGTTTGCTGGCAGCGACGGGAATGCGAGTTAGTGAAGCTCTGGAGCTGGACGGCGGTGATGTTGATTTAGAGCGGGAGCTTCTGACCATCCGTTTGGCGAAGGGAAACAAGACCAGATTGGTGCCGCTTCACGGCTCGACCGTTGCAGCTCTCCGGCGATACGCTTCCGTCCGGGACAGCGTTTATCCACATCGGGCAAATCCAGGCTTCTTCATTTGGGAGGAAGGCGTTCGCCTGGGCTATGACTCTGTAAACCGTTGGTTCCTTTTGGTGGCTTGCCAGATTGGGTTGCGCAAACCCGGCGACCAACGTGGCCCGCGCGTGCATGATCTGCGGCATCACTTCGCGATCCAGACGATGCTTCGGTGGTATCGGACCGACACGGACGTCGGAGTGCATTTGCCGGAGTTGAGCACTTATCTCGGCCACGTCCATGTTCGGGATACGTATTGGTATCTCTCGGCGGTGCCGGAACTGTTGCAACTCGCCACCCTGCGCTTGCAACCGAAGGAGGCCGGACGATGAAAACTCAATCCACCTTCTCCGAACTGCTGCAAGCCTACTTCACCCAGCGACTGATGAACGAGTGCAATGCCAGTCCGCACACAATCGCAAATTATCGGGACGCGTTCCGTCTCCTGATCGCCTTTGCACATCGCACCTTAAAAAAACCGCCGACGGCACTGACCATGCAGCATCTGGACGCTGCCTTCGTCTGTCGCTTTCTTGATCATCTGGAAAAGGATCGCGGCGTTAGTGCGCGCAGTCGCAACGTGCGTCTGGCGGCCATCCACTCGTTCTTCCATTACGTCGCGCTCCAGGAACCGGCTCTCGGCGCGCTGGCGCAACGCGTTCTGGCCATCAAGAGCAAACGTCACGTCAAAAAGCCGATCGACTTCCTCACCCGGACCGAAGCGGAAGCGCTGCTGTCCGCGCCGGATCAGCAGACGTGGTCAGGCCGCCGGGATCGGGCGCTGCTCTTGCTGGCGCTCCAAACCGGACTGCGACTCTCGGAGATCATCAGTCTGTGCTGTCAGGACATTGCTTTGGACACGGGCGCTCATGTGCGCTGCACTGGGAAAGGACGCAAAATCCGGTGCATTCCATTGCGCAAGGAAACAGTGGCAACGCTGCGTGCCTGGCTGCATGAACGAAACGCCCAGCCTCTCGATCCGCTCTTTCCCAACGTGCGCGGCAAACCGTTGAGTCGAGACGGAGTTCAGTATCTTCTCACCAAACATGTGACCTCTGCGCGCCAGCAGTGTCCGTCTTTGAAAAACAAGCGAGTCTCTCCGCACGTCCTGCGACACAGCACGGCGATGGATCTGCTCCAATGCGGCGTTGATCGTTCCGTCATCGCTTTGTGGCTCGGGCACGAACGAATGGATACGACTCAGATTTATCTTCATGCGAGTCTCGAACTCAAAGAAAAGGCGCTCGCCAAAACAGAACCCTTCTACGGCCGACCGCGCCGATACCGCCCGCCAGAGCAACTGATGGCCTTTCTGCAAAGCCTCTGATAATGCCGAGTCAGGAAAATAAAAAAGGGGTGATTCCTCATATTTTTGAAGAATCACCCCGACTACTCGGCATTACCCGGAGCTAGGCAAAA
>PMYF01000666.1 GCA_003171295.1 Acidobacteriota bacterium
TGCGGCGGCTTGTTCGGGCCGGTCATTCTTGTTTTTCATTGTACAGCTCCATCATTTCCCGGTAGTGGGTCAATTTGGTGTTGTAGCGGCGAGTTTACCTCGCCAAATGGCGGCGTAAAGCCGCCGCTACATCAAACTGACTACCCCCAAGCGGGTAGTGTCCTAATTTGAAAAGCTGCCCTTGAGGGAGTTGTGAAGGGGGGCGGAGCTTTAGCTCCGACATAATCGGGCCGCAGGCAGTCGGGGGCTTTAAGCCCCTGAAGCTTCAGGGCCTAAAGGCCCCGCTTGAAGGTTTGGCTATTGTCGGACCTGAAGGTCCGACCCCCTATCTTAAAATTCACTCCGCCAAATTAGGACACTACCCCCAAGCGGACTTGCTTGACACGAAGGGGAGGCCCGCGTATGTTTTCGTGCGAAGCGGGCGTCCAGACCGAAAAATTTCACGCCCGGGAGCATAGCAATGGAACCTGTCGAGACAAGCGCGAGTACGATCTCCGCCCCCCCGGTAATCCAAAAGCCGGAAAGAGTCCTCTCCCTCGATGTGCTTCGCGGCTTTGACATGTTTTGGATTACAGGAGGTGAAGGAATAATCCATACCCTGGCATTGGCCACCGGCTGGCAGTTCTTCCGGGTGTTCAGTGCGCAATTGGAACACGTCAGGTGGGAAGGCTTTCACTTCTACGATCTGATTTTCCCGCTATTCCTGTTCATCATGGGTGTGTCCATCCCCTACGCCCTGATCTCGAAACTGGAAAAGGGTATGCCGCGAACGGCAATATACAAGAAGATATTCACTCGTTTTGCCATCCTCTTCATTTTTGGCCTTATCTACAACCAGCCCTGGGTCACGGATTGGGCGCATCCTCGCGTGGGCAGCGTCCTCGGGCAGATTGCCTTTGGCTACCTTTTCGCATCCCTGATTGCCCTGCATAGCTCGAAACTGCGATCGATCCTCATTTGGCTTGCGGGCGTAATGGCTGTAAATGCCATGATTCAATTCCTCGTTCCAGTTCCGGGATTTGGCCGCGGAGTGTTTACCCCGCAGGGTTCGGTGAATTACTATGTGGATCAATTGTTCATGCCGGGCAGCTTCCTTTATTACATTACGCCCGATGGTACCACCTATCATCTGGGGCAAATCCGGCCGCCCGATGCTTTTCCCATGTATGGGGTGGAGGGATTCGTGGACTGGTTTTCGGTAATCATCATTGCTCTCGCGGGTGTCACTGCCGGACTCATTCTGAGGAATCTCAAGCTTTCGCAGTACCGGAAGGTGGGCATTTTCCTGGTTACCGGGTTGGGTTGTCTCCTTTCGGCGCTCATCCTGAAACGCTGGTATCCCATCATCAAGCTTCTCCAGACCGACACCTTTTATCTGTATGCCGGCGGATTCTGCTTCATCCTGCTGGCCCTTTTCTATCTGGTCATCGATGTTTGGAAGATACAGAAATGGGGTTTCTTCTTCAAGGTCATCGGCATGAACGCGATCACGGTTTACATGATGTTTCAGTTGATCAATGTCGATCACACTTCCAGTGTCCTGGTGGGGGGCTTGGCGAAGTACATGGGTGCTTATGGCCCTGTACTCATCAGCGTGGTCACCGTTTCCCTGGTGTGGGCTTTGCTTTATGGGCTTTACCGGAAGAAGATTTTTCTGAGGATTTAGTCCGGATTTCTCACCACGGGATTGGAAGGGGCGGGGCCTTAGCGGTGATAACCGCAAAAACCGCCGGTGAAGTACCCCAGCACCACAACGGCTGTCACTCGGCTTCGCGGACGTCACCAGGGGTGGAACCGGAAGCCCCGTTTCCCCCGCTGCCTGACCAGCATGACGCTGCCGACCGCAATGAGCACCATCATCCATGTAGCCGGTTCGGGGACGGATTCGTTCCCGATATCGAGCGTCACCCTGTTGATGCTCATTCCGAGATTGTCCACAGGACCGCAGAAGTAGGGAGGGCAATAAGCAAGGTCGGCGCCTGCCTTGACACCTGCACCACCTGAATCCCCCGGCTGCAGATCGTACGAAAACGGGACCGTCAAGAAATCCGCCTGGCTCGGAGGGCCGGAAGGCGAAATGTAATCCTGCGGCGGAACGAACGGGTTGACGTTGGTACTTACGTAAGCACTCAATTCATCGGTGGTGCCATCCGATTCGTAGTCATACGCCCAAGCGGAGTTCCCAGAGAGTGCGATCACCCCTTGGTTGAAACTTAGAAAGGTTAGGGAACCGCTGCTGATGGTTACAGTTCCGTTCAGAAGTGCGGGGTCGAGCGCTCCCCCGTAAGTATCAGCCTCGTACCAGTAGAACCCAAAAGCCATTGAAACGCTTTTCCCGCTGAGGTCAGCGCCCGGCGTACCGAAGAAACCAACGTCGTCCCTACCGCTGGTGACGGTTCCGTAAAAGGTAAGGGTCACGCAAGGGCCGGGGTCCGACGCGTTCCAATAATTGACGCACGGCGACGTGCCGTCGGCTGAAGCTGTCCCCACGGAAAGGGCGGCAGCCAGCGCCACGAAAACCAACATCTTTGGTCTGACCACCGTGCACCTCCAAATCCAAACAAGCCGGAATTTCCGTTCTCAATTTTGGACCGGCCGTATCATGCGCCTGAGCGCCTTTGAATGCAACCGCCTTCTGAGGTTGCGGCCAGTGGCGGCACTGTGTAAACCGGAATTTCCATTATGAACTTTCCGCCCGACCGGGAACGTATACCTGATCGCCTCAGAATGCAATCGCCCGTCGGGTTTTGGGTGCTGAGCCTCTCAGCGATCGCGGGAGGCACCCGTTCTCCCGAACCCTTCGAGCTGACATTGGTCCATGCAGTAAATTGATCTTAAGATACTCGTTTGGGTCGCAAGTGGCTTTTTCGCGCCGAGAGGCGCAGCTTGACAGACTAAACAGTAGCCCTACAGCTTGCTTTCGCCCGTGCGCTTCGGGGTGGCCTCGCCGGGAAGAAAGCCAAGGTTTGCCCCGACAAACTCTTCCAAGTCTACACTTGCTCAGACTCAGAATGAGCACTTAAATGGGCAGGAGGGGATTATACTGGTTTCCCCCGTTTAGTTGTTTCCCAAGCCGATCCCCAAAATCCTACGGGCGGTTCCTCGTCCCCTGCAAGGGCAAAAGATAATAGCCGGGGGCAACTCCCCCGGAAAGCGCGGCACTTTTTCCCCCGATCCTAGAGGGGTCGACGCACCCCGGGTTGCAGGACGCAAGACTCGTGTGATGCCACCCGAATTCGATCCCTGCAGGGTCGGACCCCCGTGGGGGGGGCCATTTTCCGGGGGCGTTGCCCCCGGCTACTATATCGATCCCCTGCGGGGATCAAAGACGAGCCGCCCCCGTGGCCAACTCGCCACCCTAGCGCGGAATCTTGAACAGCCGTCCGGGATTGTCTTTGACGACAAGGCCTTCGCCGTGGCCGCCCAGGTCCACCAGCAGTTGCCGCAGGGCGCCTTCGTAGAGGACGTTATTGGTGATGACGCAATCCTGAAGTCCCTTGTAAACGATGCCGTACGAGGGGCTCCAGGCTCCGGTGCCATTGTCGTCCTGCCAAACCTGGAGGTTATTCGCCACGCAGGTTACGCCGCGGGCTCCGTCCAGCAGGATTTGTGAGGAGTCGTGGCTTTCGGGGTCGGCCAGCTTACCGCTGCGCTTGAGGAAATTCCCCGTGATGGTCATTTGCGAGCACGGCCCGTGGCCGCCGCGCAGGGCGATGCCGCAAGTGCCGGCGCGGTCGAGAAAATTCCCCGTGATCTGATAGCCGTCGCCGCCCGTGATGAGAATGTTCTCCTGCCCGTTCCATTCGATGCGGTTGGCGGTGAGCGTCATGGAGGCGTTCTCGGAGCGCGCTGCGAAGCCGGCGCGGGCGTTTCCGGAGAACCAATTGTCCAGGAGGAACCCATCCCAGCCCCGCAGGCTCAGGCCATCCCCCTGGTTGTAGGCCAGCATCGAGTGGCGGACGGAGAAGCACCAGGCCCGCGTCAAATTCACTCCATCCCCGCTGAAATGCGCCACCTGGCAGCGCTCGATGCGGAAAGCGTCCTCGTGTTTCCCATAATCCGGTTTGTTGAGAAAGATTCCGTGGATGTTCTTGCCCAAGCCGGCGCCGTCGAGCGCGAGGCCCGCCACCGTAGCGCCCCAGCCCTCCGTAATATTCAGAAGGCACTTGCACTCGCCGCTCGCGAGGCGCAGAACCGCCCCGCCGGGTTCACTGTAGTTCCACGTCGGGATGCCCACCAGGGCCGTGTTGGGGTGCAACTGGAGTTCAGCGGTCAGATAGACGCCCGCCGGCATGAACACCGCGCCTCTTACCTCTGCCGCAGCGTCAAGGGCATGTTGGATGGCTTTCGTGTCGTCCGTCTTGCCATCTCCGGATGCACCAAACTGGCGGACGTTGATGAACTCCCGGCCGGCCGCCGGGTCTTCCGCTGTTGCCGAAGCTCGCGAACCCAGTAGAAAGGAAGCGCCGCCGAGCAAGGCGCTTCTGGCCAGCTCGCGACGGCCGAAAAATGACGCATCATGTTTTGCCATGTTCTCTCTCCTTGATCCGCAGCGCCGTGGGGACTCCCTTCCGGCGCGGCATTGCCGCGGGGGGCGCATACGTCCCGACGGTTCTTGTCGGGATGTATGCGGCTCTTTGCGATCGAATGTAGTGACCGCATACATGCCAGAAATCGGCACGTATGATGGCATAAGGTCGCC
>PMYF01000842.1:0-6931 GCA_003171295.1 Acidobacteriota bacterium
GTCTTATCTATTATCTTAACGGCTTGCCAAAAGGCTATATGCCGCAAATCTCCAGATCCAAAGATACCGTTCAAAAGGCCTGAGCAAGCCAGTAGGCCTACATGGCCAGAATGCAGGGGTGTCAGGGGACGGCCTATGGCAGACACGGAC
Source organism: Acidobacteriota bacterium (assembly GCA_003171295.1). GTDB lineage: Bacteria > Acidobacteriota > Terriglobia > UBA7540 > UBA7540 > Bog-366. The sequence goes on from PMYF01000842.1 coordinate 151, forward strand.
TCAGCAAAGAGAATGCGTCCTGCTTGGCGATACGCCGCTGACTGCGGCAACAGATCCTCGATCTCATCCAGGGGCAGGCCCCTATAGACCAGTTGAGCTGGTCCGCTCACGGGTACGTCGTACTGCGCTTCAGGCTCAGACGGCAGGACTGGGATTTGAGAGGGATTCCTGGCGAGGCTGGCGTAGTAAAGACGTGCCCGGGTGATGTCGCTGTCGGTGAGGCGATCTTTCTCACGTCGGCTTCGTCGTGCTCCGATCACCACCACCTGCTTATAGCGCACACACTCAGGTGCCTCCAGACGGTACACCCGGACGTCACGGAAACGCGATGCGAGAATCTGACTGCATTCAGCCAACCGCTCACCGGGGATAACGAATATCAGCACGCCACCGGGTTTCAGCCAGCGATAGGTGTGGCTCAGGAACAACTGCTCGGTGCGGCGACTGTCGGCCGGCCCCAGAGTCCAGTCATAGGGTGGATTCAAATAAAGGAGGCCAATGCACTCGACTGGGCACTGCACTTCCAGCGTATTTCCCTGGACGATGTTGGGAATCCGCTGCCTGGCTTGCTCGGCCCGGTAAGCATCAAGCTCAATACCGTATCGAAACACCTCAGCACCACTGGTGATAACCTCGAACGCCACGCCATCGCCAACACACGGGTCGATCGCGGACGACGGACCATCTGGAAACCAGAGGAATCTGCGAATCCGCTGGGCTTCGGACAATGGCAGCGGGTAGAACCCGAGGCGACTTTTGCCTTGAAATCTCACCGGGAGACCTCCTTTCTCTGAAGAGCCTATACGATCATTATGGAGAAGATCATTGGGGCTTTCCCTTCTCAAGTGGGGTTCAGGCGGCCAGAGGGGGGAAAGAGTGGGATGGATATGTGCTGCAGTTGAACTGCACGTGCGGAACAGGGTAAACTTAGTAGCGATCTCTTCGCTATAGAGGATCTCCATGCCCATCCCGCCCATGCATGCGAACCGCCTCATCTACCACTTCACACACATTGAAAACCTGCCCACTCTTCTGAAAACAGGCTTCTTGTGCAATAACCATACGAATTTCCCACGCGCCGGGCGTCGATCGGTGGCGGCACAAGGCATCCAAGCTCGGCGAGCCGAGATGGTCGTCCCCTGCGGTCCGGGAGGAAGAGTCCATGATTACGTTCCGCTGTACTTCGGATCGTTGAGCCCCATGCTTTTGCCAGTACTGAGGATGAAGAATGTCGACCAAATGGACATTCTTTACTTTGAATTCCCGATATCATTGCTGAATCGCGCCGATGTTGTCTTTACAGACGCCTCTGCTAACACGAGCGAGCCTCCGAATTTCTATTCTGACCCGGCCGACTTGGTAAGGCTCAACTGGAGTGAGATTGATTCACTGAAGTGGAGTTCTGCCAACGACATTCTTCGACACCAGCGCATGGCCGAAGTTCTTGTATATTCCGATCTTCCCGTACAGGATGCTGTGCGAGTTGTCGTCTGGAACGAATCGAAGAGAAAGCAGGTAGAGGAGTTGGTTACCAAAGCTGGCGTCCCTTTTCCGGCTATAGAATTTGCGTCCCCAGAGCGTCGCCACTATTTCCTCAAATTTATGGAGGGTTCCAGAAGTAGCATCGTGACGGGGCCCAAGGGAATCGCTCGTGCGTACGCATCCGCTTGCGAGCAGATTAGGCAGAAAAAAGGTCAGCAAGCGAATGCTCCCTTCGAGACCCTCGAGAACCTCCTCGAAGGGCTGCGAGAGGATTTCGCCTGCCTCCCGCACACAGCAGAGTTGGTCGGACTTGAATCAGAGAATTCATTTTACAGGGGAACAGTCGACATTGATACTCTTAGAGTCGTCCAGAATCTGAAGACCCTGCGGGGATTCGCAAGCCTGCCACGCGAATACCAGGACCACGTTGAATTGGCAGCCTATCTCCACGACATCGGTAAGGGGCCCAAGGCGCGCTGGGAAAGGAATGACGGAATTCAGAAGGTTGACCCCGACCACCCAGTCCGCGCGATGCCGATGATGGTGGAGATACTGACCCAACAGGTGAGAAAGGCGAAGCAAGAGGATGCAGAGCTAATTCTGAAGCTCGTCTGTTATCACGATCTCGTGGACGAAGTCTTGGGCAAGGGTCGGGACAAGCAACAGATCGTGGATGTGGCTAAAACTGAATTAGAATTGGATATGCTGTTTGCGCTGGGAAGGGCAGACGCGACTTCGTTGGTCAAAGGGTCGTGGGACGAAGATGCAGCGGCCGCACTTTATAACTGCTGTCTTGCGGCGATAAAAGCCCGGAATGACAATTAAAGGTACAAAGATGGTCGAGTTCACAAAGGGAGACATGTTTGAGATAGCGGTCGACGCCCGCGTAAACACAGTCAATTGCATGGGGGTAATGGGGACTGGTATCGCCCTGGCATTCAAAAATCGCTACCCCGACATGTTCAAGGACTACCAGAGCGCGTGCCGGGAAGGACTAGTCCGTCCCGGAAACCTACACGTCTGGAAGAGTCTGACTGGCGATTGGGTCATCAACTTTCCCACAAAACGCGACTGGCGGGATCCCTCCCGGTACGAGGATATTCTCTCTGGACTCGAAGCGCTGCGAACCTATTTGCGCGAGTGCGGACCCATTTCAGTGGCGCTTCCGTCACTCGGTTGCGGTCACGGGGGGCTCGATTGGGACAAAGTCTCATCAATGATCAAGAATAGTCTTGGAGACTTGGAAGCGCGCATTCTTGTTTTCGAACCTGAGGACTCCCGCAAGGCGGGACACGCAGTTCGAGATAAGACCACGGAAGAGCAGATTAAGGCGCTGGAACTCCTAGGCTTTAGGCCTTCTGAGCTGTCGGACTGGCAACGGGATGAAGCCTTGACCTCCGTGATTCTGTCGAAGGGTGAAACAGCCCTGCTAGCTCGGCGCTGGGTTGCTCTGCTGCCCACAAGAGGCCCGACAGACCGCGAGATGACAGCGCTAAGTGCGGTTGCGCGTCAGATGGCTTTATCGGCGGAGTCAGTTGCCGTCGCGCTGGTCTATGCAACTCGCGCTACGGAACGCGTCGCGGAGCTTTTCCTAAATCAGGGTGTAGGAGTTGTACTTATCCTGCCGTTTGGTCCCTTGTCTCGCAAGTCGGTTTCTCGCACTGCCACAGACAAGCAGCGGGCGCCCTTCGTTATGGCTTCGGTCGCACCACCTGCCGACCCATGGGGTCGGGCAATTCTGACTCAGTCTATGAGACTATTGATAAAGGGGGCATCGAGCATATTGATCTCGGATCCGGCCCCCAACTGGCTAGGTAAAAGGAGCATACACAATTGGGCAGAGCACGCAGTTTTTTATCTTCGCTATGAGGACTTGGCCGACACTACACGCCGGGTGCTCGGCCAGGCAGGTGCCCGCCCTATCGGTCGTCGGTCAGATACTGGTGAGCCCAATTTAACCCCCCTATTCGGCGTTCCTCCTTCGTCGAAGCATGGTCTTAAGGAAACCTTGGGCGGAACTCAGCATCGCGGCTGCGTAGCATGGGGGTCCCAACCTCATGCGCTCGCCGAATCTGGAGCAACGTCCGCGAAAGAATTGACTGTTCAAAGAGAAATCGACGATGCATCCGAGTTTGGTCGAAAACTCGAAGAACTCGTTGTGTCAAGGCAGGAATGTCCGGCTGGCGTCCGCGACGTAATGCTCATCGCGTACTGGTCCCTGATCCTTGACTACCACAAAGGAATCCTGTCCTTGTTGCGAACCGGGTACTGTGGAAGTGCGTTTGCACTTGTCCGACCTCTCGTCGAGGCACTGATCCGCTCCCATGTTGTACTGATGGGGTCCGACGATGATGTTCGCAAGATTCGGGATGACGATTATTTCGTGAACTTTAAAACCATCGGTGGTCAGATTGACACGACATTTGGTCTTGACGGGTTCTTTGAGAGATTCTTGAACGGAGCGCTGGATGCTCTCCATAGCTTCACGCATTCCGGGAGTTCTCAGCTCGGAAGACGCTTCGAGGGAACCGACCTAAAACCAGCATACTCAGATGAGGAAATCATCGAGGTGATTCGTACCACGACTAGCGCAGTCTTCATGACGACAAACCTGGTCACGAAGCACTTCAAATTTCAACACGAAGCGAAGACAGCCGACGAACTGTTCACAGCGTGGGGAAAACACACGCAATAGCTGCTGATAACATCTCTTTGTACAGACTATCGGATTCGCAGCCGGGTATATCCCGGCCTCGGCAAGGGCAGCTCGATCAATATCGTATCCACGTCCATTTATTCAGTAGCCGAAGAATCAATAGACAGGAGATGTCGTCCATCCCGCCAGCGCGGCGACTGTGCCTGACGGCGAACTCGGAAGGAACGCACTCGATTGCGTAACACCTTAACCTGGAACCTCCCTTCTCCACGCTTCTTTCCCTCGCATTACTTCACAGGCCCGGGGATCCGACCCATTCATTCTTTGTTACTGTGTGGTTCACAAGTAGTTGAGAAGGTGAACAACGATGTAGATCGCGCTTCCTATGGCGGCCGCTAGGAGCAAAAAGCCTAGGGCCAGCCAGAGGAATCCACGAATACCCTTAAATTGGCTTCCAGATTCAGCCACGCAGGGATCCTCCTGTGTTGCATTGCGGGTGCGTAAATAAAGGTGTGTCAGGAATTGCAGCATGTGGGGGAGGACATGATTTCCCGGCGTGATCCTACGCTCTGATCGTTTCACTCTTGCAGCGCCGTCGGAACCGCCTCCACATAGAGGTATCAATCGGCAGGCGGGTGCCTATGCCCGTCGAGAGGTTGATGAAACCGCCATGGTAACAAATCGTCCCGTATCGGAACAAACGCGCCAGCAAGGCCAAGGCGTGTTGGGCGAGGGTTGAGTTGATGAACGGCTCCTGTCTTTCCAGGGCAGCCGCTGCACTACAGCTTGGCTCGTTGTCATCGTCGAGGCCGGGATCGACTATCTCTGGGAACAACTCAGCCACCGTTCGCAAACGGGTTCGTGACCGCTTGTTCCTCGCGTTCTGGGGCTCGCCCAGCACAAACTGCCCGCTTGAGGCACTATTGCCAATATCCAATAAATATCCCACGGCACTGAAGCCTGAAGTACTCGTAGCAATGATCGCCCTCGCGGCCCGCGTACCTTCGGCGCTGAGCAGCAACGTCGGAGAAAGGACTTGGTCGTAATCGATCTGGCCGCTGATTTCCGTATTCGCGGCGTCCTGGCGCTGGCCAGCTTCCTGTTGAACCAGTTCATTTGGAACCAAGTAACGGACGGCGTCCCGATGGAACGACATCCGCAAGTGGTCGCGGTCGGTGAGGTCTCGCGAATACACTATTGTAAAGCCGCCCGTGGATCCGTGGTTCGTGTAGTTAGGGATCACCGGCGGGTCGAGGTAGCGGTCGGTGAGGCCGCCGTCCCCTCTAAGCAAGAACTGATTCTTGCCTTGGGTATATCCCACCGCGACATCGCCGGTCAATGTCGCGAAGCTGCCGCCTTCGGCTCCCACAGCCATATGAAGGCCGCGCGCAAGGTTCTCGGTCGTCGTCACCTCCACCACGCCACCCAGCTTGCGTCCGTACTCGGCCGGAAACCCCGCCGTCATAACTCGCATCGACTCGACATCATCGGACTCGAGAGGCGGAGCAAAAGCGGGTGAGCGGTTCTCAGTGAGGGGCAAACCATTGACCACGAACTGCACGTCGTACTCCGAGCCACGAGGGTGGAGCACGCCGTTGGCCTCGTAAAGCCAGGTCCGGCTCGTCGTCAACTGCGTCAGTGATGCGACGGCCCATCTGGGCGGGGATCTCTTGATTAAGAGTTGTTGAACCGATGGAGTAAGCAAGTCCGGCGCGCTTAGGATCGATGAGGGTAGCAGAATTGGTCACCTTGATTCGACTCTCGACTGGAGCGAGACCAAGCGTTACCGAGATGTTGAACGGAACTTCAGACCGGACCTCAATGAGCCGTTCTGCAATGGCAAATCCCTGACGGGACACGCGCAGGCGGTACACACCAATAGGAAGCTCACGGATGGTGCAATGGCCTTCCTGGTCGGTAAGGAGGTTTCGCTGGAGTTGCCCTATCGGGCTCGCAAGTTCTACCGCCCCTTGTAAAGGCCCACCTTTGGGGTCAAAAACCCGGAGCTGAATTTCTCCGTGCTCACGCTGCGCGTACGCAGGAACCGACATCAGCACAATCAGGGCGAGAAATGCACTGCTGCGCGGCGTACGGTTCAATGTGCAATGCCTCGAGTCCATCGTGATGATTTCGCGTCCCGCAGTAAGCCCGTAATTAGAATGCTGTTTTCCGGCCCGAATGGCAACATACTCGTGAGCGCGGCCTGTCCGTGGCGAATTCTCAGTTTTCTGGGGTTTTCTGCATTTCGCAATCAGGGCTGTCCCAAGAAAGTGCGAGCAGCACGCTGTAACTGATTGATGAAGCGAAAGTAAGGGGTCCGGATGAGGTTTTTCGATTTCAATTTCTTGTCTCTCCTTGGGCAGCATCGTACTGCTTTCCAGTTTGTTGCGGAGGCAGTAGATGAATATCGGCCAAACGGTTTTTGCTCAACTTATGGAGTTCATCCCGACCTACGACTTTCAGATTTGCGTCGATCGATACCAGGGCCATCGCTACGTCAAGAATTTCTCCTGCTGGGATCAGTTCCTTTCCTTGGCCTTTGCTCAGCTCACCTATCGCGAAAGTCTGCGCGATATCGAAGCCTGTCTGCGTGCCCAGCAACCCAAGCTCTATCATATGGGCTTTCGGGGGCAAGTTTCTCGC
>PMYF01000842.1:6978-7198 GCA_003171295.1 Acidobacteriota bacterium
CCATCGACTTGTGCCTCACGCTGTTCCCTTGGGCGCAGTTCCGGCGGCGCAAAAGTGCCGTGAAGGTTCACACCCTGTTGGATCTGCGGGGCAGCATTCCGACCAATGTTTATGTAACCGGAGGCCAAGTCCACGACGTCAACCTTCTGGACGAGCTGCTTCTGGAAGCCGGAGCGTTTTACCTGCTCGATCGTGGTTATGTGGATTTTGCTCGTCTCTA
>PMYF01000842.1:7244-7620 GCA_003171295.1 Acidobacteriota bacterium
AACCATTCTCCTGACTGGAGTCCGAACCGCTCACCTCTATCCCGACCCCTTGCGGCGCATCCACTATTTCGATGTCGAGAAGGACTCGCGACTGACCTTCCTGACCAACAATTTTCTCCTTCCCGCTTTGACCATCGCCCGACTGTACCGGGCACGTTGGCAAGTGGAATTATTCTTTCGCTGGATCAAACAGCACCTGCGCATCAAGGCTTTCTACGGCACCTCCGAGAACGCCGTGAAGACCCAAGTCTGGATCGCCCTCTCGGTTTACGTGCTCGTCGCGATCGTCAAAAAGCAACTCGGGCTCGATCTGAGTCTCTACAAAATTCTCCAAATTCTCAGTATCACGATTTTCGAAAAAACCCCGATATTAGAG
>PMYF01000123.1 GCA_003171295.1 Acidobacteriota bacterium
TGCTGCACAAGGGCTCTGGGGGGGTGTCGCCCACGGTCGGCGAGGTGTTGGCGCGGCGCCTGGCGGCAAGTCCGATTGCGGCGCGTCTGTTTGCTGTGAGCGTTGGGGCGCTTCTGATCTATACCAACCGCGAAGCGCTCGGAGCGTCGATTCTGCACATATTCAAATGAAGACCATTAAAGTTAAGCGCGCATCTTTCATGTCCAGCAACTATTCCGTTTTTCTGGATGGCAAAGGGCCTGCGTACTCCGCGACGGTTCGGTTCACCTGGCACGACCCGCAAGAAATCGTTCTGCACGCACCGTCCAAGCGGTCGGACGAGATCATCCACATGAAGCCGCTGGGGGCCACTGACAAGAAGACGGGTTACGGGGAGCGCGCTGAATACTCTGTTCAGAACTGGGGCGGGGAGCCGTTTGGTTACCTGGAAATTGAGGGGCGAGTCAACCCTGTCATCCGGCTGCTGGACGAGAAGCGTGCTGAGCTAGGCGTCTTCCGGCAGAGAAGCGCCTTATACAGCGTGGCTCGGACGCTCCTGCGGCAGGTGTTGCCTAACTACTACGTCTGCAAGAAGCAGGGTGTCACACTCTTTACCGCTTCGGAGGTCTATACGCCGGTACTGTGCCGTGTGAATCTGCAGGTGAAGCAGGCCGTGCATAAGCGGATGGACGAGTTTGTTATCTGCGCTGGCCTTTGGGTTGCATGCACGCCGAGTTTCTAGGGGGAGCACGACGACATGAGAGCCGTTAAGAAATCGAAGTGGTTCTTCTGGAGTTTTGCCCCGTTTTTCAATTTCGCTGCCTGGATCCACGCGGGAATCCGGACGGGGCGGAATTCGTACTACTGGTACGCTGTGGTGTACGGGGTTCCTTTCACCGTTGCTTTGGGGATGGGCATTGTGGAAAAGGATTTGGGTCTGTCCAAGGAAACTGTTGAGCGCGTGAACGATGTGGGAGGCACAGCAGCGGTCGTGTTGTGGATTGTCGGCATGATTCACGTCTTGGTGAAAAAGGACTCGGTGGACCAACAGATTCAAGCCTACGATGACAGCAGGATGCAGGGGGACCGTGGTGTGGCAAGCTCGCCTCCGCTCCCTTTGGTTCAAGGTTCGGCCAGCCGGGGCGAAAACGCGACCGCGGTTAGCGAGCCAGGTGTTGCGAATGCTCAAGTTGTGGCGCTTGGAATTCCGCCTCGTTCCGGCACGGTGAAGGCTGCCGGTTCAGTGGCGCACGCGGGGAAGACATTTAGTTACGTTGATGTTCAGGGGAATGTGGTTGGGCCGGCGACGTTGGCGTCGTTGCAGGTGCTCAAGCAGGCGGGCATCGTCTGCGACACTACGCAGGTCATTGATGAAGACGCGNNGCGTGGGGCCGGACGCGGCTCAACCTCGGTTGCAGGATCCGGCACCTTCTGCAAACCAGGCTCCAACTTTCCCAGCACCGCCGTGTGCGCCGCCTCCGCCGCTTCCGGCGAGTGTGGGTACCGGTGGTCCGGGCAAGCCATGGTACAAGAGTTGGTGGGGCATCTGCATTATTGCTTGCGGTTGTTTGTTTGCCATTGGGAAACTCGCTGGGGTGGGTGGGTACGGCAAGTTTTACTACTCCGATGCCAGGGTTTTGGATCAGCTTGAATTGGGCAGCAGTTCAATCCAGATCACGCGAGTATTCAAGATGGAATCTGGAGGGGAATCGCAAATCGGCACCTACAAGGTGGAAAAGACGGAAGGGGGCGTCGTATACATGACTGCGGAGACAAAGCAGTACGTGGGTGGGATGGAAATTCCAGGACGTTACGTTTTGGCTTATGACAAGAAGGCGGACACCGTTCTGCTGAAGATGGTCACTTCTGGGGAAACCGCTCAGGCGATCAAGGAGATGGGCTTAAGCGACAGCAGGCTGTTTGAACGGGAAAGCAAGGTGCTTAAGGAGTAGTCACGCTATGAGATCATGGCCGAGCAAACGAGTGTTGGAGTCCGGCCGGAGGGGGACGTCTCCGGTTCTATCGGGCGGTGGGGCACTGACGGGGGGATCGCCAGCGGACCGCATGGGCGCGGGCGTCGTGTCTTCAGAGTTCTGACTTGAAGACCCAACGACCGATATTTGCACTGCCTGTGATTCGGGAGGAATCTTCGGCGTACACGTGCGGCCCTTGCTGGGGACCGTCCACAACGACTAATCTGTCATAGGACCCCGAGGGCGTGAGGGACCCGGATTGGACGCCGGAGCCTGCCACAGTGAACGGGGTTTGACCGGACGGAACGATTTCGAAGATGCCAGCGCCCGCCGGATAATTGTTATCTTCGTAGTGCCGGATTGCGTAACTTCCAGATTTGATGAATGAAAGCAGGCTAGAAGATGCTTCCGGGCTCAAAACGGTGCGAAACTTTTTGAAGGTGATCGAGAGCGAGGCTGCGTCGTGCTTTGCTGTGAGGAAGGACCCTGAGTCGAGGGCCGCGCTCCATTGAGAGATGATTTCTGCTTTTGTCATGTCTCCTTTGAGGATGGTTCAAGCGAGCTCGCAGGAACCGACGGGTTCGAGGTGAGGGTGTTGGGTGAGAGCGCGTAGGAGCGCGAGGAACCCAGGCATTTAGCCGCCGACCTTCTCAATGAGGCCGACGAGAGCTGAACCCGATGCGGATGGGGTTTCTGAGAGCCGGGTGAGCGTCAGATTGTATTTTGCAAGGATTTGAGCAACGCGATCTTCGCTTAGGCCGGTCTGTCGGGCGACTCCGGCCATCGTGCGCCAAGTGTATTCCGGTTTGTCCAGCGCCATGAACACCTTGATCTCATCCGCGTCTTTGACTGTTTCTTGCCAGTTCATATATCCAATGTCCGCTACTTGGGTTTGATTTTCAAGCATTCGGGTTTAACGTTGGCCTGAATTAGGTCCTCGATCTGGTCGCGCAGTGCGGAGGGTTCCAGAGCGGGATTGGCGAGTTCTTCCTTCCCGTAGAGGAGGCGCTTGGGATCCCAAATCACGAG
>PMYF01000535.1:0-1654 GCA_003171295.1 Acidobacteriota bacterium
CATCAAGTTGGCGTGTCGGGAGTGGGCGGAGCGGACGCCGATGTCTCGTTAATGGTATGCACTCGCGGCGAAGTTATGGCTTAAGAGGCTGCGTAAGAACGCTTCCCTGCTGTCATTCTGAGCGTAGCGAAGAACCCCAGTATTTGTGGAATCCGGCAAATACAGAGATCCTTCGTCGCCTGCGGCTGCTCAGGATGACACTTCAAAGGATTTTTCCTCAACCTCCTAGGCCGGCGCGAGCCCCGGCCCTACATCTTCGATCCGCGTCCGCCCGCCACGAACCTGCCCCGACGAGTTTGCCTTTCGGCGCTACGAGCTTTGCTATATACTTCGCGGGCTCCTTGTGTCAATGCAAGGTTAAAAAAACTGGAAGGACCTTGTCCCTATGAAACTCACACTCGCCGATTGGATCGTGGTGGGCGCCTATTTTCTCATCAACCTGCTCATCGGACTCTACTACCGCAAGAAGGCCAGCGCCAGTACGGCCGACTTTTTTGTTTCCGGCCGCCAAGTCACCTGGTGGCTGGCGGGCACCTCGATGGTGGCCACCACCTTCGCTGCCGACACGCCACTTTGGGTGACCGGACAGGTGGTGCGGCACGGGGTGGCCGCCAACTGGTTCTGGTGGAGCTTTCTGTTCAGCGGCATGATGACGGTGTTCTTCTTCGCGCGCATGTGGCGCCGGGCGGAAATTATCACCGACGTGGAACTGGTCGAACTGCGTTACGCCGGCAAACCCGCCGCTTTCCTGCGGGGCTTTCGCGCGCTCTATTTTGGACTCCTCATCAACTGCATCATCCTGGGCTGGGTGAACCTGGCTATGGAGAAGATTCTGGGGATATCCCTCAATGTCCCCAAGTTCTGGGCTGTCGTGATCTGCATGACCATCACGGCCGTCTACACTTCCATCTCCGGCCTCTGGGGCGTGCTTTGGACGGACCTTGTGCAGTTCATTCTGAAAATGGCCATGTTGATTATCCTGGCCTTTTACGCGGTCCATGCCGTGGGCGGCATGACCGCGCTGAAAACCAAACTGGCCGCGGTCGATGCCGCGCGTGGCGCCGCGGCGGGCGGCTCCGGGTCAATCCTCTCGTTCATTCCCGATTTGCATTCCCCCTGGATGCCCCTGATGACCTTTCTCGTTTACATCGGGGTATACTGGTGGTCGGTCTGGTACCCGGGCGCGGAACCGGGCGGTGGCGGGTATGTAGCGCAGCGAATTTTCTGCGCCAAGGATGAGAAGAACTCGTTATTGGCCACCCTCTGGTTCAATATCGCCCATTACGCCCTGCGGCCCTGGGCCTGGATTATAACGGCGCTGGCGGTGGTGGTCCTTTACCCAGAACTGAGCCGGCCCGGCGCGGACGCCGAGGGTGGCTTTATTCGAGTCTGGGTGGATTATATGCCCCCGGCTTTTCGCGGTTTGATGCTNNACCCAATTGAACTGGAGCTCGTCATACATCGTGAACGATTTCTACCGCCGCTTCCTGGTGCGCCAGCGTACAGAAAAGCATTACGTGACGGTCTCCAAAGTTGCCACCATGGGCCTGATGGTTTTGGGCGCCTCAGTTTCTTACATCATGCAGACGGTGGCGGGCGGCTGGGACATGGTGGTCAGCATCGGCGCGGGCACCGGAGCCGTTTACCTGCTGCG
>PMYF01000535.1:1691-1830 GCA_003171295.1 Acidobacteriota bacterium
AGCCCCTTTGCGGCCTCTGACCCGAACCTGTTCGGGAAGAACCTGGTCCTGACCGTCGGCATCACCACGCTGGTATGGCTCGCGGCCACGTTCCTGACGAACCCAGAACCGGAATCGAAGCTCCTCGCCTTCTACCGGC
>PMYF01000535.1:1902-9422 GCA_003171295.1 Acidobacteriota bacterium
TTCCTGACCACTGCCGCTGTCTCCGGATATGTCATCTATTGGGACCTTTCACGCCGCGGTTGGGAGACGCTCTCGGGAAAGGAGGAACAGACTCCCTGACCAAAGCGTTCGAGTGCCGTGGGCGGCAGAGCCGCTCAGGGCTACGGACCTGTTCAGCAAAATGACGCTGCGCGGGCTGCCTACGCCCATGAATTTCTAACTCAAGACACAACGTCCGATGAAACCAAAACCGCGTGAACGCATCACCGAACGAACGAATCCAGCCTCGGAGTCGCTGGACACCAAGCCCACGCGCGAAATCCTGCGCATCATCAACCGCGAAGACGACCGCGTAGTGCCTGCGGTCCGCAAGGCACTTCCCCAAATTACCCGTGCGGTTGACCTGGCAGTCGAAGCCGTGGGCAAGGGCGGACGGCTGGTTTACCTGGGCGCGGGCACCAGCGGACGGCTGGGGGCGCTCGATGCGGCGGAATCGGTTCCCACGTTTGGAACGGACCGCGTCGTCGCGGTCGTGGCCGGCGCGCCCGCCTCGCTGACCCACTCGGTGGAAGGAGTTGAGGACGATCCTCGCCAGGCCGTGTGGGACCTCCAGAAGATCAAATTCAACCGCCGCGACCTCCTGGTGGGAATCGCCGCCAGCGGCCGCACCCCTTACGTCCTGGGCGGGATGCGCTATGCGCGGAAACTGGGTGCGAAGGTTGTCGGCCTCACCTCGAACCCGGACGCGCCGATGAAAACCCTGGCGCATGTCTCNNTGCTTTCCACGGCAACCATGGTGCGACTGGGACGCGTGCTTTCCCACTGGATGGTTTACGTGCAGGTGACGAATCAGAAACTCCGGAAACGCGCCCAGGGAATCTTGATGAAAGTATCGGGGGTGGATGAAGCTACGGCCGCCCGGGCTCTAAAGGACTCAGGATGCAGTCTGCCCGTAGCGCTGTTAATGGTACTGGGAAAGATAACCCGCGCTGACGCGGTTTGCCGGCTGGAGCAGGGGTCGAGCGCAGCGAAGGTGTTGCGCGAGGCGATGATGCGATGAACCGATCACCCGATGAACTGATTCCGCAAGTAAGGTATTTACAATGGATAAGTTCCAAATAACTGGCGGCCGCCCCCTGGAAGGCCGGGTGGCGATCAGCGGCGCCAAAAACGCGGCGCTGCCGGCCATGACCGCGGCTCTGCTGACCAACCAACGCGTGATTCTTCGCAACATTCCGCGCGTGCGCGACATCAGCACGCTGCGCAGCCTGCTGGAAGATCTGGGAGTGGATTCCTCCGTCACGCACGAGGCGCACGGCAATCGCATTGAAATCGAAACTCGCCAATTGCTCAATCCCGTAGCGCCCTATGAACTCGTCAAGCAGATGCGCGCCTCCGTGCTGGTGCTCGGACCGCTCGTGGCGCGCTTCGGGCAGGCGCGCGTTTCGTTGCCGGGCGGCTGCGCCATCGGCGTCCGGCCCATTAACCTCCACATCAAGGGGCTTGAGAAGCTCGGGGCAACCATCACCTTCGACCATGGCTACGTCAATGCACAGGCAAACGGCTTGCGTGGGACCGATTTCCGCTTCGATACGATATCCGTGACCGGCACCGAGAATCTCATGATGGCGGCGGCGCTCGCCGAAGGAGATACCGTCCTTGAAAACGCCGCGCGCGAGCCGGAAGTCCAGGACCTCGCAGACCTGCTCAACAAAATGGGCGCGCACATCGAAGGCGCGGGAACCGGCAAGATCCGTATTCGCGGCGCCAGCCGCCTGCACGGCACCGAGCACACCGTGGTCCCCGATCGCATTGAGGCCGCAACCTTTCTGACCGCCGCCGCCATTACCGGCGGGGAGCTCGTGGTGGAACGTTGCAATCCGGGGCACCTTGCGGCGATCATCGCCAAACTTCGCGAGGTGGGAGTGCGAGTGCTGCCCGCCGGCGAGCCCGGCGCGGACGGCAACCAGGCGCTTAGCGTCAAAGCCGAAGGCAAGTTGCAGGCCGCCGACATGACCACTGAGGAATACCCCGGCTTCCCTACCGACATGCAGGCTCAGTACATGGCGCTTATGACGCAGGCCGGCGGCTCGTCGGCGATTACCGAAACCATCTTCGAAAACCGCTTCTTGCACGCTCTGGAATTGGCGCGCATGGGCGCGGACATCACGGTCAACGGCCGCCGCGCCGTGGTGCGCGGCAAGACTCCCCTGAGCGGGGCGAAGATTCAGGCCTCCGATCTGCGCGCCAGCGCCTCGCTGGTGCTGGCCGGATTGGCCGCGGAAGGCGAGACCTTGATCGACCGGGTCTATCATATCGATCGCGGCTATGAGCGGATCGAAGAAAAGCTCACCCAGGTGGGCGCCCGAATCAACCGCATCTCCGAATTCGACTAACCCCCAGAATCTGACCCCCCGCGCGCAGAATAGCGCGTTCCCATTTTCAAACGCGCGTTTCACATCTTGCCACGAGAAGGGTACCCCAAGCAGCGCTTCTGCCGCCATGACGGCGGCTACAGGGGATTTCTAGTAACTTTAAAGTTTGCTTATGTCCCCCATTGGCATTACTACTTGGTAAATGCTCATGATCTTGAACCCAGTCCGGCATTCCCAAGCCAGGAACCTGCGGGCAGTTTGGCCTCGCGGGGGCTAGCGATACATCATCCATTATACCTGCGTGGTCGACCTGTCACCCAACCCATTGATTGTAAAGGCTTAATATCACAATGACGAGTTCTTTCCATTTGCCGAAGGGGTACAAAGTGCACCGTCCTGCCGTCGGGAGAACGATGCGGGGGCGCATCCGATTCTTGCCCGGGAACGCGTTTAAGCAGGCGGAACACTGCCCGGACCGGGTTACATCAAACATCCTTGAATTTCACATAGTTCAATTCGCGCCAAGTACTCTATTGCAGATAATTGTGCTGGAAAGGGAGGTAACGACTATGCTAAGCTCACTTGAGAATCGGGTAGCCATCGGCCCCATGCCGATGCCCCCGAGTAAGAATCGGGTAGCTATTGGCCCCATGCCCATGCCCCCGACGGCCTAATAGACTTTATGGCCAGGATGGGCAGAGCTGGTGAGCCCTGGTTCCGCCCATCTGGGCCAGAGATATGCGCCTCCTCGGACTCGCCATTAGCTGTTGCGTGCTGCTGATGGACGGACTCCTCATCTGGAGAGGAGTGCGGTCCTGTTGTGTCAGGCTCTTTCCCCTTTTCTACGCCTATATCTTGTACGATTTCAGCAGTACGGGTGGCGCCTACTTGGTTTACTGGGTGCAGCCCAGTTGGCACGCTTCCGTATATTGGTTTTGCTACGTACTTAGTATTATTGTGGAATTCGCGATATTGGTCGAAATCTCCGACCATATCTTTCAACCCTTCCCGGCCATTCGGAGCCTGGGGCGCGCGATCACTATTATCATCTCCGGCGTCCTCGGTCTCTCCTATGTCCTGCCAGCGATCTTCCAATCTCAGGGCATGCAGAAGGCCCTTTTGGATTTTGCTCTGCGGACTTCCATCACCAAAGCTGTCATTCTCGCCGTCCTGTTCATTGCCACGCGCCACTTTGATCTAGAGCTCGGCAGGAACGTTGCCGGCCTGATGCTGGGATTCTCCATTTATCTGGGAGTAAATGTGGCCACTTTCGCGGCCTCGCATAGTACTGCTCCGACGCCCTATGCGAGAATTCTCTGGGTCGTGTCGCCCCTTGCCTACATCGTTTGTTTACTCGTCTGGACCCGCGCTCTCTGGCAGGTGGCGCCCCTGCCGATAACCTGTTCAATGCCGCCGTCCTTGGGTGGCGACTCCAAAACGGTGGCTGTTGAACTTGCGCGCTTCAATGGCGTGCTATCCAGGTTTATACGGAAATGACCATGCTAACTTACGCGAGCATCGCGATTGCTTTCCTCGTCCTGGTCCTGGTTTTCTTCACCAGGGCCAAATCCAATGACCCCGACCAGGGCGCCACTCACAAGGACCAAGCCCAGCACTTCGGTGATGAGCGCTGGCTCAGCCTCTCCGAGTGTATCTTCAATCCCTCGGACGCACGCTGGTTGCGCGACGAACTTTCTTTCCCGGAGTTAGCGCTGTCCCTCACCCGTGCGCGCAAGCAGTTGGCGATCCAGTGGCTGAAAGCCTTGCAGGTTTCATTCAACACCATGGTTCGGACGACTACACTCTCACCCCTTCACAATCCCGGGGCCAACTCCATTGAAAGTTGGCGCCTGCTGTGGCTCACGGTGCGATTTCAATTCCTGCTGACCTATGCCCTGATGATGGTCAAGCTCTTCGGCCCTTACCACCGCCTGATCCCCTCCTTCGCCTGGGTACCGTTCCCCAAGGAGGGTGAGTCTCCCTTGCGCCGCCCGGTCGTGGCCGGCAGTGGCGACCTCAACTGAAGTCGGCCAGCAATTCCGGACATGAATGGAATGGGCTTTTTGTCCCAGTCCGTTCATCCCGCGTGGTGGATTTCACCCCACGGCAGGGTCTTCTAGCTCCTTGTGTCCGTGAACCCTGAGGAAGGCCGCCACAAGTCATCAATAACCGGCAATATTCCAATAAGTTAGGCTTAAACCAGCGCTGCCCGTCTTGGCCCTCCCGTTGCTTCTTCATGAGGTGAGTTGCTAGGGATGCTACCACGACTTAGCTCTGGGAATAGGATGCTCGCCGAGGGGGCCCTCGCCGCGGGTTGTCGTTTTTTCGCGGGCTATCCCATTACTCCCGCCTCCGAAGTTTACGAAGTGATGATGCGCGAGCTGCCGGCGCGCGGGGGGCTGGCGCTCTCCGCTCCGGATGAGATTTCGTCTCTCTGTTACTGTGTGGGGGCGAGCCTGCGCGGTCTTAAAGCGCTGACTGCGACCTCGGGCCCCGGATGGGCATTGATAATCGAGACCGTCCAATACGCTCTAATGACCGAGACACCCGTGGTTGTCGCCCTCGTGCAACGCCTTGGACCGAGCACGGGCGGGGCCACCCAGGGGGCGCAAGGCGATGTGTGGCTGGCGGAGTTTTCGACGTCCGGAGGCTACACCCTGCCGGTGTTCTCACCCAGCAACGCGGCGGAGTGCTTCGAGCTGGCCGTGCACGCCTTCAACTGGTCGGAGCGGCTGCGCACGCCCGTAGTGCTGCTTTCCGACAAGGAAGTCGGCATGACTTCGGAGGTGGTTGACGACGCGGCCCTCCAGGTTCCCGCCCTCGCCAACCGCAAGGGTGCGACACCGCACGCCGACTACACTCCCTATGCGCTGGATGAACCTGATGGGGTGCCCGGCTTCGCCGCCGTGGGAGGAGAAATCAAGGTCACGGCGACGGGCTCGGCTCACGACCAGCGCGGGCGCTTGCGCAAGAACTCTCCGGAGGTCATCGAAGTGCTGCTGCACCTGGAGCGCAAGATCGCCGCGCATGCGGAGGAAATGGCCCTGGTCCGGGCGGACCTCGACCCCGAGGCGCGCTGCTTGCTGATCAGTTATGGTGTGACGGCGCGTGCCGCACGCCAGGCGGTAGGCAAACTGCGGAGCGAAGGTTCACGAATTTCCTTCTTGCAGATCCAATCCCTGTTTCCCATCCCGCAGCGCTGGCTCGAGCGGGCAACCCGTGGTGTGGAATTTGTGTTCGTCGCCGAGGAAAATCTAACCGGCCAGTACGGCGCCGCCCTCGCGCCTTTTCTTTCCCGCCAGCAGGTTTACGGAATTAACAAGATCGGCAGTCTGATTTCTCCGAAAGAAATTGCGCGCACGATGCAGGGGGTGATGGCGTGACGGCCACCGCCCTTTACCTGTCACCCGACGCCACGCTTCCTTACAGCCGGGGCTGCGGGCACGCCCTGGTGGTGCGGCAGTTGAGCCGCGCCCTGGAGCACCTGGGGTTGCCACCGCGTTCCGTTGTTCTTACCACTGATATTGGCTGCGTGGGCCTGGCCGACTCGCTGTTCCCTTACCTGCATACCGTTCACACCACGCACGGCCGCTCCACGGCGTTCGCCACCGGGATGGCCCTGGCCGACGCAGTTCTCGAACCCCACGGGCTGAAACCGATCGTCATGATCGGCGATGGCGGGGCGATGATTGGACTGCTGCACTTGGTGCACGCAGCGCAACTGAACGTGGATGTCACCGTACTGGTTCACAACAACTTCCTTTTCGGCATGACGGGCGGCCAGCACTCCGCGCTAAGCCCCCTAAACTGGGTCACCGCCACCACACCGGACGGCAACTGGACGCCGCCGCTGGATTTGGTGGCGCTGCTGCGCACCGCTCATGCCAGCTTTCTGGCCCGGCAGTTCGCCACCAGCCAGGAATTGGCAACGACCATCGCTGACGCGATTGACTTCCCGGGATTCTCCCTCGTGGAGATCGTGGAGCTTTGCCCTGCCTACGGAGCGCGGTGGAACCAAGCGAGCGGCGCTGCCCTCGAGGAGATCGTCGAGCGCCAGGGTTACACCGTCGGCGAAGTGGAAGCCGAGATGGAACGCCCCACCTTCCGCGAGCTCTATCACCACAAGTTGCAGTCACTCCGGCCCCAGGCGCCTGTAGCGGAGGTGCCCCGCATCCACTCCCCGGCTAACCTGGACGGGGAACTCCGGCTGGTGGTGGCCGGTACCGCGGGCGAGCGCGTTCAATCGGCCGCCTCCGCGTTGTGCTGTGCCGCACTCGCGGCAGGGATCTATTCCACTCAGAAGAACGATAACCCGGTGACCCAAGGTTCGGGATTTTCGCTTTCCGAGATTTCGTTAAGCCCCCAGCCGATTGAATACACCGGTCTGGAATGCCCGGATGTGGTTCTAGTGGTCAGCGCCGACGGATGGGAGGAGCTCCGTGCGAACGGAACGCTCGCGGCGTGCGGGGAGAAGACCCTCCTGCTCCTGGACTCCCAAATCGATGCGACTCCCGCCGCCGGCCGCGTCGTCCGGCTCCCGCTGCGCCGCGAGGCAAATCCCAAACGTGCCGCCTTGGCCGCGATCGCAGCGTGGCTTGAGAAAGAGCCGCTTTTGCCTATGGAAGCGTGGGAAGCCGTGCTCGCCGCGGAACCTCCGGAGCGCCGGGCGGAATCGGCTGCCGCGCTCGATATCGGCCGCCGCTTGGCCGCAGAAGGGGTTGCCCAGGCATGAAGCCTCATTTGTTACCCGTTCCAATATTCGACCCCTGCGGGGTCGGCGAGGCTTCCGTGGATTCGTTCCGGGGGTGTTGCCCCCGGCTATTACATGGTGCCCCTCCGGGGCACAAGGCATCGCGCGGCGGTGCAATTGAAACTAGTTCATAATTGCAGAATTCTTGAACCAATAATCTAGGATGGAGTGATAACGATGACCAGAAGAAAGGTAACGATTGACGGGAACGAGGCTGCAGCCTACGTGGCCTATCGCGTCAGTGAAGTAATTGCTATTTATCCCATTACGCCTTCCTCTCCCATGGGTGAGTGGGCGGATCAGTGGTCCTCGGAGGCCCTGCCCAATATCTGGGGCACCGTCCCGCATGTGATCGAAATGCAGAGCGAGGGCGGCGCCGCCGGCGCCCTGCACGGCGCGCTGCAGGCCGGCTCGCT
>PMYF01000409.1 GCA_003171295.1 Acidobacteriota bacterium
AACGCTTTTGCGGAACGCTGGGTACGATCGGTCAAAGAGGAGTGCCTATCCAAGCTGATCCTGTTGGGGGAAGCTTCCTTGAAGAGAGCGCTAACCCAATTCCAGGAGCATTACCACGCCGCAAGAAATCATCAGGGCAGAGGCAATAAGCTGCTGTTTCCTCGACCCACTCCACCGAAATCTCCCCTGCGTGGGACCGTTCGATGCCAGGAGCGATTAGGTGGGCTGCTCAAGTACTATGAGCAGGAGGCGGCATAAGGTGGGGCGGCAGATGCAGGCGACGGGATTGTACCTGTCTGGATTGCTGAGCCTGGTACGGGCGGTTTTGAAGGTGACGCGGGCGGTGCACTGGTCCTGGTGGCGCGGCCCCTTACCGATCTGGGTGTTTTTGGGGCATCAGGCGCTGTAGGTAGCGGTCGGGCTCACGGGGCTGTCGAGGAGAGGATCTGGCGAGGAGAGCGAGGGCCTGAGGATTCGTGGGGGGCACCGACTGGACGGATATCAAGTGGTGGGAATGTTGTGTTGGCTCGTGTTGCTGGATAACCTGTTGCGGCGAATCGGCGGGGTAGGGGAGTCGGAGTGGTGGCTGGGATCGGGGAAAAGGGAAGTGCTTTTGCTGTCAGGAATCCTGAGCCTGGCATGCGAGTTACGGTTTTGGTCGGGGATGGTGCGTCAGGACAGTAGCGGTTTCCGCAGACGTTAGACTGGCAGACGCTGGGATCGCATCAATGCTGAACATCCGGCGATCGCATGACCGGACGAGTTGTTTGACCAAACGGGCAGCGCTCGGGACTTATTTTAGGGGCTCCAAGGACCCTTACGTGCAACAATGGAGCTTGAATGTCCAGCACGCATTCACTCCAACCACGATGCTGAGCGTAGGCTACGTAGGAGCCCGCGGGGAGCACCTGATCGGTGATCCTTATCGCAACGCTGACTACGTCCCGACCGCCAAACGTCTACAGTTGCGGAACAACATTTACAATTCTGTTCCCGTGGATCCATTGATAGCCTCGATTTACGGTTGTCCGGCAGACGCCTGCCCTGGGACAATCGGCTACTTGCCCTACCCGCAGTACACGAATATTTCCGACATGATTTCGAATGACGGCTGGAACCTTTACAACTCGTTGCAGGTGAAGTTTGAAAAGCGCACCTCCAAGGGGTTAAACATTATCGCCGCCTACACCTTCCAGAAGAACTTGGCGAGCGCCAATCTCAGCGCCCTTGCCAATGCTGAAATTACTCCGGGGTCGTTACAAGGAAACCTGGGTCGGGAACTTGCGATTCCGGGCACTACTTCTTTTTCCGGCTCGACTATCGAGGACCCAGACAACCGCCGCCGCTACAAATCTCTGTCTCCGGATGACACTCACCAGATACTCAATCTTGCCGTCGTCTATGAACTGCCCTTTGGCTATGACAAGCATTTTCTCAACCAAAGCAAGGGTCTCGATAAGCTGGTGGGCGGGTGGAAGCTGAGCCAGAACTGGAACTTCCAATCGGGAGTACCGCTCGTCTTTACCTCAGGTGCATGCAACGGCATTAGTTGCAAACCAAACCTGATTGGTAATCTTTCTTCCGGACGGGGTGGCAAATCTCGGGTGCAGCTTGAAAACCAGTGGCTTAATCCCAAGGCGCTTGAAGCCCCATTTGGCTCCGACCCGACCGTTATTAAGGAAGTTACAAGTGGCAACAATCCTGATGGCACTCCATTGGATTTCAACACCTTAGATCAATGGTGGGTGTTCGGGAACATCGCCTCCAACGTAGGAAGCGCCCGGTCACCCGGCTACTGGAACGCCGACTTGTCGCTCGCCAAGAACTTCTACCTGTCGGAAAGCCGGCATTTCGAGCTTCGTTGGGAATTGCTTAATGCTTTCAACCACCAGAATCTGGGCATTCCGAAGACGGCCTGGTGCTTACCGCCCAATGCGGATGGCAGCACTGACGCCATTTACCAGTTCGGCTGTCAGTTCGGCAAAATCACGAACGTCCAAACCGACCCGCGGGCGATGGAGTTTGCACTAAAGTTCTATTGGTGACTTGATAGCGCGGGCATCCCCCGTGTGGTGGCGGCGTATGACTGCCGCCAGAGAGTGGAAGGGCACGGTCAACACCGTGCCCTTGCGCTCGGAGGTTAGAGAGTTGGGAGATCACGGAGGGGGAACGTGCTGTATCTTCGGTGACAACTCAGAAATAAGATCTTTTCTCAGTGCTGGATGAATAAAAGTTAACGAGGACCCACAAAGGGCACCAGCCCACGCGATCCGAATGAGCTTGCCTGCGCCGGTACAGGCCTCCTCGCTTTCATTCCGAACGCTTTATTGTTGCCTCCTCAGTTTCTGGACCGACCACACACGAAGGAAGACCTCTGATGCGACGTGCGATTCTAGGCACCATTCTTCTGTTCTCCCCAAGTCTTTTGCCTCTCGGTGCGCAGGACGGCAAACCTGCGCACTGGCTCGCTGCCATTCCTCCCATGGGCTGGAGCAGTTGGGACTCCTATGGACTGACGATCAACGAAACGGAATACAAGGCGAACGTTAACTGGATGGCAAAGCGCCTCAAACAGTTCGGGTGGCAGTACGCGGTGATAGAAGAAGGCTGGTATTTGCAGAACCCGAAAAGCGGTGGCAAGCCCGCTTGGCAATTTATCCTTGATAACTGCAAGACGAGCAAGTGCCTCGGCCTGGTGCCCGAGCGGGTCGCCATAGCAGCCGAGGATGACGGCTGGATAGTTCGGGACATCATCATCTGGCATAAGAAGAACCCCGTCCCGGAGAGCGTCAAAGACAGGTGCACCCGCTCCTACGAACCCATCCTGATGCTCACCAAGAAGAAACGCTACTACTGGGACGCCAAGGCGATAGAGGCGCCTGCCACTTCCGCCCCGTGCCCCGTCAAGAAGCCAGGTGGCAAATACGGCGAGTTGAAACTCCTGTCCCCGATAGGCAACGCCAAGCACCAAGCATTGGGAAAGCATAACCTCGTGGGCAACCGGATAGCCCCCAAGATGACGAGGAACAAGCGAAACGTCTGGACTATTGCCACCGAACCCCACCGGGACGCACATGTCGCCCAGTTTCCGTCAGAATTGCTACGCCTGGGCATCAAGGCTGGCAGCCGCCCTGGGGACTTGGTGCTCGACCCGTTCGCTGGCTCCGGCACGACTGGCATCGTGGCGAGGGAGCTTGGCAGGAACGCTGTCCTGCTGGACATCTCGGCGGTGTATGCCCAGATGATGAGGGAAAAGCTGGAAGGGAAGAAGCATGACAAAGCTGGCATAGCGCAAGTCGAGGTTGATAGTGGAGAACCCCTGTGACATCCAGGGTCGCTCCTTGGTTGCGCAGATAGAGGCGTGAGGATTGTCCCTCCGCCTCAAGGGCTGCCAGCACCGGCTGAAGATTACCTGGGCGCAAGCCTATAACCGTTCGGCGACCACAGGGCAATGTCAAGCGGACCATATAACGGCCCTTACCCCTGTCCAGTCTCATCAGTCACCCTCAATAGGCAGTCGCCGCGCTCCTAACCCATTCCGCTGACCGTCGAGCGATTTCAGCCTGCTGAGCCGTTCGCGCAATCTTCCAAGTAGCGGTTTTCACTTGCCGCTTGCTGCGGTCTTGGCAGCGTACTCCCGCAGTGCCTCGAAGCCCGCGCAACGCACGTCGGCGGAAGCAGGCGGGGATGCTCAAGAGTCCGGCTCGGCCAAGCCGAGAGCGTCAATGGCGGAATCAGAAGGCACCCTCATTAGAATCCGCATTGTCACCATGCAAGTCAACGCTGACAGAAGGTGACCGGGTGACTATGCGCACGGCTCGCGGGTGGTCCTGGCCGCGACAGAGCTGGCGGGTCGGCGAGAACTTGAGCATGGCCCACGGCCAAATCATGGCCAGAGGCGGCTGGCGGGGATGTCAGGGAAGGCGGGCCTGTCGAGGAGCAGAAAACTGACTACCGAAACCATAGGTGAGGTTTTGTGCAGGAGTGGGTATTAGAGAGATGAATGGGAGGAATTGATGGAAAACAAGGTCTTGAAGACCAAGGAGGCGGCCAGGTACATCGGCGTCTCTCCCTGGAAATTGAGGAAGTTGGTACACGAGGGGCGTCTGGCGCACCTGTCGGACGGCGACAACACATCCGCTCTGCGGTTCCTCGTCGCTGACTTGGACGAATACCTGAATCGGTGCAGGGTCCCGGCGGCCCCGGACTTCTCGGCATGTGCGGCATAGGCCATAAATGTAGGCCAGATTCTACTTTCCTTCTCTGGCATGGGCCGTGTACATTATGGACAGGAAAAACGTTATGGCAAAGAGACCAAGGGGAACGGGCTGTTTGTATCAGCAGCCAGGAAGCGAAATCTGGTGGGTGCAGTTCCACCGGAACGGGCAACGCTTCCGGGAGTCCACCGGCACCGACAACAAGCGAAAGGCTCAGGATTACCTCCGTGACAAAATTGCGGAGGCGAGCCTCGGGACCTACAGCCCCCTAGCCTCGCGGGTGACGGTGGCGGAACTTGTTGAGGCCAAGCTGAGCCTCGACAGGGCCAACGCCCTCCGGGATGCCGCCCATGGGGGGAGGCGGTGGAAGCTCCACCTCCAGCCTGCGTTTGGCCACCTGAAGGCCGCAAGCCTCTCCACACCTATCCTCAGCAAGTATGTCGAGCAGCGGAGAGCGGAGGGAGCCTCCCCTGCGACGGTTAACCGCGAACTGGCCCTGCTGCGGGCGGCCTTCAACCTAGCGAGGAAGTCGAACTTGGTCCGGACCGTCCCTTGGTTCCCAATGCTGGCTGAGAACAACGCCCGCAAGGGCTTCCTCCGCGACGACCAGTACGCGAAGCTGGTCAAGGAGTGCGGCAGGGCGGGGTTGTGGCTCAGGTCCCTGTTCGAGGTCGCCTATACCTACGGTTGGCGCAGGGGCGAGCTCGTCGGCCTGAAATGCAGGCAGATCGACCTCGCCGCCAGGACCATCCGCCTCTTCGATTCCAAGAACCATTGCGGCCGCGTCGTCGTGATGATGGAGAACGTCTATGCCCTGCTCTCGGCCTGCGTTGCCCGGAAGGGCGAGGACGACTTCGTCTTCACTTGGCCGGACGGCCGCCCTGTGAAAGATTTCCGGGCAACGTGGACCAAGGTAACCAAGGCCGCAGGGTGCCCAGGGCTGCTCCTTCATGACCTCCGCAGGACTGGCGTGCGCAACCTGCGCCGCCTTGGCGTCGCGGAGTCTGTGGCCATGCGGATTTCCGGGCACAAGACGGCTGCCGTGTTCAGGCGCTATGACATCACTGACGAGGCCGACCTCGCGGAGGCCGCGAAGCTCCTTGACGCAAAGGCGAGGATGGCGGAGAATCAGTTTGGCCATAGTTTAGCCATAGTCGAGGCTGTCCATGGACAGGATGTCACCAAGCCTGTCAACTAACTCCTTTCGATTCAATGTGCGGGGGTGGCGGAACTGGTAGACGCAAGGGACTTAAAATCCCTCGGCCTGCAAAGGCTGTGCGGGTTCGATTCCCGCCCCCCGCACCATCACTTCCAAAGGCCTGACATCCTTTCGTCGGATTTGGTTTGCTCCCCTTCATTTTCGATGTGCCCATTTTTATACTCAGATGGTTAGGACAGGGAAGTGAAGGAGGAGCCTCAACAGTCAGTCCGACTTGATTCGGCCGGAACTGGCGCTGGAGTTGCAGGCAAGATGATGAACGTATAAAACCTTCTATTCATCTGAGTAGTCCTTGCCGACCAAGGGTCCCTCCTCTCTCGTGGTTTCTTAAAAGCAATCCCACATTTTAGCAATAGCACCCTGGCCATAGTAGTGTGATGCCAGCCGTCCATTTCACGCGGGTGTCGTACACTCGCAGAAAGGTAGGATTTGGCGTAGACATCACCCTGCCCTCCCGCGTGAGCACTTCCTGCCGCCGGACTCTTGCCAGCTAGACAGGCAGCGTTAGGAACTGCCAACGAAGTCTCTCTTGAAGCTGGAAGGATAATCCAGTAGGGTTTGCCGGTGAGCCGGGAGCAGTCGGGTGGGTTCGACTTGGCAC
Organism: Acidobacteriota bacterium; assembly: GCA_003171295.1. Lineage (GTDB taxonomy): Bacteria > Acidobacteriota > Terriglobia > UBA7540 > UBA7540 > Bog-366. The sequence continues at coordinate 6,038 of PMYF01000409.1, forward strand.
ACTTGGAGATTTAAGGTCGGGAATTGGCCGAATATCGCGGGTCCTCGAAACGTAGCCTCCCGCCAATCCATTTTTGATCGGCGATAAAGATGAAACAGGCTATGACGTGCCGGAATTTTCTTCGCACGAGCGCACTGGGGGGCGCGAGCGTGATTTTTCTTCACCCGGCTCGGATGGTGACAGCGCAGGCGGGGATCCCCGCCGGGGGAATTTGCGTAACGCTTGCCAACCATTGGAGCTATATCGGGATTGGTTGGCAATTGGGGATTGAGTCGAGCGTACTTTCGGCCACGGATGCCATGGAGATGTCCGACCAGCCACCCTATGTCAAGACACTCCCCAATCTGGACGCGCGCGCCTACGAGTTGATGGCGGAGAAATTTCCGGAGGTGGCGGAAAGGCTCAAGAAGTATCTCGCGGCGGGGAAGGTGGAACTGATCGGCGGCACCTACAGCCAGCCCATGGGTACCATGTTTAGCGGCGAAACGAACATCCGTCAGATTGCCTGGGGGCGGGAGCTCATTCGCAAGACGCTGGGCTATGAGATGGTCACGTTCCTGGAGGAAGAGGATTTCAGCCATCCGCAGGTTCCTCAGATCGTCGCCGGAGCCGGCTATCGTTACGCGAGCCTGGCACAAGTGGACACGTGGGGCCATACCGGTATTCCTGTTCTGGAATTCAATGTGATCAACTGGCAGGGGAAGGATGGCACGACTGTCCCCTGTGTTCCGAAGAACTCGCTCTTTGGCTATTCTCCGGAACTGAAAAAACTGGCGTCCTCTGCGGCGTTCCCGAAACTGCGGGCGCTGGGGAAACCACTCATCTTTACCTGGGAAGAATTCGGATGGGAACCGGAAGACGAGCCGGCGTATCGGGAGGCTCCTGAAAAATACCGGAAATTCGCGGAGGAATCCTCCGTCGAGTTCGTCACCCTCAAGGAATACCTGGACAAGTATGGGACGAATCCCGGGGAGCCCCTCTATCTGAGCATGGGTGCGTGGAACAAATTGCTGACCTGGGGACTTGGAGGCGACCAACTGCGCATCCTGGACCACGAGGTGGAAGGGCTTTTGCTGGCGGCGGAGCGGTTTGATGGCATTGCCGGCACCCTCGGTGAGACAACCCACGAAGACCGGCTGGAAAAGGCATGGAAGGATCTGCTGACCGCGCAGAGCCACGACGTTGGGCTCTGCGAATATTCTCGATGGGACGGCGATCGAATGGCGGTTATGGACCGGATCGAGGATAAGCACAACTTTACCTGGGGAGCGATTGGTTACAACCACCTGGATGCCGCCCAGCAGGAAGGCCAGCGGNNGTCACGGTATTCAATCCCAGTGGCTGGGAGCGAACCAACGTGGCGTCCACGGGCCGCATCTACCCGCTTCCCCCGCACTCCCGGGACGCGGTGGTCAAAGATGCTTAGGGGCGTGCAGTGCCGTCACAAATCATCAAAAGCGAAAGGGACACTCAGGGGAATCTCGCATCGGCCGACGTGGCATGGCTGGCCGACAAGGTTCCGAGTGTCGGTTACGACACCTACTATCTGGAGTTCACTTCGGGTGCAGCCCAGCCTCCAGCGACGGATTTGCGCATTGACGAAGCAGGGTTCGTCCTCGAAAACGACCTTGTGCGCGTGAAAGTCAGTCCAATGCATGGGGCGATCACCAGCCTCATCGATAAAAGAACTGGCCTGGAGATGCTGAACGCAGATAAGAGTCCCTTCCCCGTGTTTAAGGGAAGGCCGGATCCAAACTACCCGGTCCGGAGCGTTTTCTTGCGCTGGAAGTATCCCAAAGAGGATCTCGTAATTCCGGAGATCTTTGACAGTATGAAATCACAGGCGGCCCCCGTGAAACCAGAAAAGGCGACTGCTTCGCCTGGAATGGTGGATTGGCGGGTCATCTCGAAATCGGACGTGCACTGGACTGAGAAAGGTCCCCTGCGCGCTACCATCCGAACCCGTCACCGATGGGCGCTCCTCAAGTTTGAGATCGACGTCACGCTTCATGCCGGATCGCCACAGGTCGACGTGGTCACACGGGTACTTGCCGAGGTTCCGCCCCCGCCGGATACATACCAGGAAAACGGCGGCTTCCCTGTCCACATCAAGGAGGGGTACTGGCTCACTCTGGCTCCGGGGTTCGAACTGGCTTCGGTCGTGCGCGATTTTCCGCTGGGCGTTGAACCGACCACGCACGACGCCTTGCAGGCCCTCACCTTCCTCGATCTCCTGGGCAAGGAATGCGGCCTGCTCGTTCTCCACTCCGGAACTCAGTATTTCAACCGCGCTGCCGACGGCGTTTTCTCCAACCTGTTGATGCGTGAATGGGAATCGTTCTGGAGCGGCGATAATGGGTGGCCGCGTTACTGCGAATACCGACATGCCTTGATTCCCCACGCCCCGGGCATTGCCAACCCCCAGCGGCTGCGTGCGGCGGCGGAGTTCACGCACAAACTGATCAGCGTTGTCGGTTTGCCCCAGACCGGCAGCCTGCCCAGGCGGAAGGGGTTCATCACGGTGAGCCCGGAGTCGGTGCAGCTCTCGGCCTTCCGCAAGAAACCGGGGGCGGGGTACGAATTGCGCGTCGTGGAAGTAGAGGGACAAGAATCGGCAGCTGCCGTAGAACTGCCAGCGCTCGCATCTGTTACGACGAACACCGGATTACAGACCACGTGCTCGATGTGCACGTGGCTGACCTCCTGGGCATTCGCCAGCGGCTGGCCGAGTTGAGTGAGCACCGCATTCGCGGCGTCTCAGTGCGCTGCCAACCCGAGCTGGCGGGAGAGCGGGGGATTACGGCGTGCAGCATTCCCGCCTTCCTGCCCTTTGCCGAGGACGCTGAGGGACCGCAGCAGCCCATTGTCACCATCTGCGAAGGCGATGTGCGCGGCCTGGTGACATTGATGTTGCTGCACCGGATTGTCCCGTCCGTCCCTCCGACCTTCGGTGATCTGATGTCTGCAAGCGAGCGCTTGATCCGGATTTCGAACTGCGGAGCCGGCGGTCTCTATTGGGCCGCCCATTCCATGCGGGCGAAAGAATGCCTCCCGCACGTAACTTTGGCGGGCAATTGGAATGCCAGTGGGGGAGCAGCCTTTGGCTACTACGCCCCGCCCGGGCCGGTGACCGTGGCTCGGCTCACCCGAGTGAAAGACAGCTACTTCATGCACCTGGCTCGGGGAGAGCAACTGTCCATCGAGGGCGAAGTTGAAAAAGAGATGCTCTTCACGTTCGGTGCGTCCTGGCCGCAGCACGCCGTGTCGCTGGGGGTCAATCCACACGATCTGGTGCGCGCCATGGGCGCCAACCATCCCTGCCTGACGTCAGGAGACCACACGCTGGAACTGACCTACGCTTGCCGGGAGATTGGACTGCCCATCGTGCGCATCGACTCCGAAAGCGAGTCGCGCCACTACTGCGACGAGGTCATTTCCTACCTATGAATGGGGCGCCTCGGCAGGTTGGTTCTGTCCGAGAGCAGCAAGATTTGCTGATTCAGCCAGGAAGCAAAGTGATAAAGGAGTATTCCCGCATGACCCACCGCGAAAGAGTGCTTAGGGCGTTGGCCCATCAGGAGCCCGACCGCGTTCCCCTGGATCTGGGCGGCAGCGCTTACAGCCTCAATGATGCGCACTATTTCAAATTGAAGGACTATCTCGGAATTAAAGGTGAGGTTGAGCCTTACCGGCACGGCCACACCGGCAACTATTATGATGAGCGGGTGCTGGAGGCCCTGGACATCGACTGCCGGCACGTGGGGCTTCGGTCGGCCAGCAACTTCCAGGTGAAGGTCAGCCCGGACGGCACCTTCAAAGACGAATGGGGAATCCCCATGATCCGCACCGGCGTCTACATGTCGGTTGCGGGGCATCCGCTGGCGGTAGCCGTAAACGCTGACCTGGATGGTTATCCGTGGCCGGACACGTACGCCCCCGGCCGGACTGCCGGACTGCGCGCGAAAGCTCTCCATTACCGCCAGAACACCGACTATGCACTCGTTGCCCGCGCGCCGGCCTCCGTCGGCCTGTTCGAAATGGGGTGCTTTCTGCGCGGGACCGACGTGTTCCTGATGGACCTGGTTGCGAACCAGGATTTTGCCCACAAGCTGCTCGGCAAAATCGCCGAGGTTTTTCTCGGTTTGACGGCTGTCTATATGGACGCGGTCGGAGATCTGGTGGACATCGTCACCTGGGGTGAGGACTTGGCGCATCAAACGGGCATCTTCTTCTCGCTCCCTACCTATCGCGAGATGTTGAAGCCTCTGCACACCCGGATTTTCTCCCAAGTCAAAGAGCGCGCACCGAAGGCCAAGCTGATGTTCCATTGCTGCGGCTCGGTGCGTCCACTGGTCGCCGACTTCATCGAAGCGGGAGTTGACATTGTGCAATCCGTTCAGCCGCTGGCCGCGAATATGGATTTGTTTGAACTGAAGCGCGAGTTCGGCGAGCGCGTGTCCTTCCAGGGGGCCATTGATGTGCAGCAGGCTTTGCCGGGTACACTCATCGACGTCGAGAATGAAGTGAAAGCTCGCCTGCGGGCCCTCGCGCCCGGAGGCGGGTACATTCTTGCTCCTTGCAACAACATTCAAGAGGATATCCCGCCTGAGAATCTCGTCCATCTCTACCGATGCGCCAGGGAGTGGGGGAAGTACCCGATCGAGGTCTGAGGACCTCTCAGCGTGAAACAGCGCGAAGGCGCCGGCCCACCGGGGCCGCGGAGACTTGTGATGCAGAAAGACTGCCTGCTGGGCGTGGATTTGGGAACCACGCTCGCCAAAGCCGGCGTTTATGATACCCAGGGGAACCTGCTGGGCGAGGCTTACCAGGAGACCGAGATAAGCTATCCGCGCCCCGGGGTGGCGGAACAGGATCCCCACGAGTTTTATCGTTCGGCCGTAAGTACGATCCGTGGTGCGCTGGAGGGATCTCGCGTGGGTTCCGGTCGCATCGCCGCCCTCAGCCTATCCAGTCAGGCGGGGGGCATCATGGCCATTGACCGCTCCTGGCAACCGGTGACGCCCTTCGACTCTCCCCTTGATACGCGCAGCAACGGGAAAAAACAACGCATGATGGCTGCCGCTGGTAGCCGCATTGTCGAATTGGCCGGGGCTCCGCCCACCTACGGGCAGAAGATTCTGTGGTGGAAGGAGGAACATCCGGAGGTCTGGAAGCGCGTGTACAAGTTCATCCAGCCCGCCGCTTATGTGGCCGGGCTCCTGGCCGGAGCAACCGGGGGGCAGGCTTTTATGGAACCCTCGTTCATGGGCTGGTCCGGCCTGAGCGATTCCGCGAACCGGCGCTGGTCGGAGGAGCTGTGCGGGCTCCTGGACGTGCCCCTGGACGTCTTGCCGCGCGTAGCTCCAGCCTATGAAATCGTAGGACACCTGACCGTTGCGGCCGCGCGGGATACCGGGCTGCCGAGCGGTTTGCCCATTGCTGCCGGCGCTGCGGACGCCGCCGCCTCACTGCTGGGCGCGGGAGTGGTGGAGCCGGGGGCGCTTTTCGATGTCGCGGGAACTGCCTGTATCTTCGGCGTCTGTCTCGATCAATATCGCGCGGACAGCGCCACCCAAACCCTCAGTTGCATGAGCAGCGTCTTGCCCGGGATTTTCTACCAACTCGCCATTGTCCTGGGTGGCCGGACTCACGATTGGTTCGTGCGTGAGTTCTGTCGCGAGGAAGCCAGCGAGGCCGCCCCGAAAGGCCTGAGCGTTTATGCCTGCATGGATGCCAAAGCCGAAGGCTTGCCACCCGGCAGTGAAGGTGTCCTTCCGCAGCCTGTAAAACCCCGCCCTTCCAAACCCGCGGTGAGAAATCCGGCTCAGCCCGTCCCGGAGGGTGTGACACCCGCCCCTTTGCGCCGACACTTCAAAAACCCCTTGACAAGGTAACTGTACTACTGTATTAATACAGCATGCTCCTCCACGTGAACACCTCCTCGGGCGTTCCGGTTTACCTGCAGATTGAAGGGCAGGTGAAGCACGCCGTGGCGGCCGGGGCGCTCAAACAGGGTGACGCGCTGCCCTCCGTGCGCAAGCTGGCCGCGGAGCTGCGCGTGAACCCCAATACTGTCGCGCGCGCCTACCAGAACCTGGAAAGCCAGGGCGTAATCCGCACCGTGCCGGGTGGCGGGACGTACGTCGCCGACTACCAGCCCGGCCTGCTGAAATCCGAAAAGATGCGGCGCCTGCGCCCGCTCGCCCGCCAACTGGCCGTGGAGGGAGCGCAGTTGCGCCTGCCGCCGGAAGAAGTGGTGAAGCTGCTGGAAGACGAAATGAATGGTTTGGGAGGACGACGATGACGGAACTGGCGATCTCGTCCCAGGGTCTCGAAAAAATCTATCCCCAGGTGCGAGCGGTGGACGGCCTCGACCTGAACGTCCCCAAAGGCGCCGTCTACGGCTTCCTGGGACGCAACGGAGCCGGGAAAACCACCACGATCAAAACCCTGCTGGGGTTGGTGCGCCCCTCCGCCGGGGCGGCCCAAGTGCTGGGTCTCGATATCCGCAAGGATCACCTGGCCATCCTCGAACGGACCGGCTTCGTTTCCGAGACCAAGGTCCTTTTCGAATCGCTTACGCCCCGGCAGCTCATCCGGTTTAACCGCGGCTACTTTCCCAAGTGGTCCGACAAGCTGGCGGAACGTTACGCCGGGCTTTTTGAAATCCCCATGGACCGGCCCTTCGGCAAGCTCTCGCTCGGCAACCGCACCAAGGTCTGCCACCTGCTGGCGCTCAGCCAGGGCGCCGACTTGCTGCTCCTCGACGACCCCACTTCGGGGCTTGATCCCGTGATGACCGACCTGCTGATGCAAATCCTGATTGAGGATCATGTGAATGAGGGGCGCACGGTCTTTTTCAGTTCGCACCATCTTTCGGAGGTCGAGAGAATTGCCGATTGGATCGGAATCATCGAGGCGGGCAAGTTGCTTCTTGAAACCCGGCTCGAGGAGGTCCGGCAGAACTTCCGCCTGGTAATAGTCGCGGGTGAATCGCTGCCCGCGCTCGCCGCGCCCAACCTAATGTTCCATAAACGCGCGGATAAATTTCACCGGTTCCTGGTATCGCGCGACGCCGAGGAGTTCGCGGCCAGCTTGCGCGGGCAGGGCGCTACAGTCCTGGAAATCTCTCCAGTCAACCTGGGCGAAGTTTTCTTGGGGCTGGCGGGAAAGGAACTGCCATGTATGCC
>PMYF01000507.1 GCA_003171295.1 Acidobacteriota bacterium
GAGCTAGCAGGGCCACGCCTTGGGGCGGCCTGGGGCGTTGCCGCACTGCGCGCAAGAAAATCGAGTTGGAGTGGAGGAAACGAGCGATCTGGAAGGGGAGGGATGGCGGCGCGCTAGCCCTTTTTCAGTTCGGCCAAAACCTGCCGGCCGCATTCCCTCAGAGTCTCAAACACCCCGATGCCTTTGAAGGCCACAGCCTCAAAGGTACACTCATTCTTCCTTATCAGACTCTTTTTCAATTCCTCGACCGGGACAGCGCTGGGTAGGTCGCGCTTATTGAGCTGGAGCACGTAAGGCATCTTCAGGAAGTCGTACCCGCGCTCCCGCATGTTCTCCTGCAGGTTCTCGATGGCCTCCAGGTTGGCGTCCATTCTTTCTTCCTGTGAATCGGCCACGAACACGACACCGTCCACACCGCGCAGGATCAGCTTGCGGCTAGCATCGTAGAAGACCTGACCGGGAACGGTGTAGAGATGGAAACGCGTCTTGAACCCGCGCACAGTGCCGAGGTCGAGTGGGAGGAAATCGAAGAACAGGGTACGGTCGGTCTCGGTGGCAAGGGAAATCATCTTCCCGCCGGTTTTCGCGAGCGTCTGGTCAAAAATCCACTGCAGGTTGGTGGTCTTGCCGCCCAAGCCGGCACCGTAATAGACAATCTTACAGTTGATTTCCCGGGCAGCGTAGTTGATGAAACTCACGCAGTGAAATCCCCTTCCCTGAATCTTGCAGCATTACTGCAAGACAAAACCGCCCCTTCACAGCAAGCCCTTAATTGCTCTCCCGCCAAGACCTTTCTGGCTCAGGCCGGTCTATTGAGTATATCGTATATAACACACCGACACGCTGCTGACAATACCGGGCCATGGCCAAGACAGGGTTCCGTCAAAGTCGCGGGTGTCGCAAACCTCCAGAGCCATGTAGGCATCACCCGCGAAGAGACCCCTCACCCGTCCCGACATGCGGGACACCCTCTCCTCGGGGATAGGGTGCCCGATGGAGGAGGGCAGGGGAGGGGTCTTTTCGAACCGCATCGGACCTTGACGGAACCCTCGTGCCCCCCCCATCCGGCATTGACACCTGCCGTCCGGCATGCTAATCAAGGCACATCAGATGACGACGCGCCGCGGACCGAAGTGAGTTTTCGCGTCAGGGTTTGCTGTCGCGCGTTGGCAAAAAGGAAGGCTCCCATGTCGAAGGCGATGACCCGGCGCAAGTTTTTCGGGACGACCGGCCAGGCACTCGCGGCGAGCGGCACAACGGTGTGCAGTGGGTCAATCCTCGAGGCCCGTGCTGCGACGCGTGGAGGTGCGAAGGGCGTGGACTACTACGAGAAACTTGGTGTGACGCCGTTCATCAACGCGGCAGGCACTTACACCGTCCTGTCGGCATCCACGATGCCGGAGGAAGTCCAGGCCGCCATCAGTATCGCCTCGAAGCATCCTGTCCAACTGGAGGAGTTGCTGCGCGCCTCCGGGGAGTACCTGGCGAAGCGCCTGCAATGCGAAGCTGCGCTCGTGACGGCCGGGGCCGCCTCCGCGCTCACGCTGGGCACAGCCGCCTGCGTCACGCTCGGGAATGAGAAGGCGATGGTGGGAATTCCTCTGGACATGACGGGGTTAAAGAACGAAGTGATTGTCCAGAAAGCCCACCGCTACGAGTACGATCACGCCCTGCGCAACTGCGGAATTCGCTACGCGGAAGTGGAGACGCTGGAGGAATACGAAGCCGCGTTCAATGAGCGGACCGTGATGACGCACTTCTTCAACGCCGCCGACGAGGGCAAGATCAGCCGCGAAGAGTGGGTGCGCGTGGCGCATCAACACGGCATACCCTGCTTCAACGACGCCGCGGCGGATATCCCGCCCATCGCGAATTTGTGGAATTACACCAAGATGGGCTTCGACCTCGTGACGTTCTCAGGTGGGAAAGGCATCCGCGGGCCACAGTGCACCGGCCTGCTACTGGGTCGGAAGGACCTGATCGAGGCCGCGGTGAAGAACAATTCCCCTAACTCCAACACCGTCGGCCGGGGCATGAAAGTCGCCAAGGAAGAAATCATCGGGCTGGTTGCGGCGGTGGATTGGCTGCTCGCCCAGGACGAAGACGCCATGCAGAAGGAGTTCGAGCGACGCGCTAAGCGCATCGCGGAGGGCTTGAAGGGCCTGCCGACCGTCGAGACCCGGATCTCCGTGCCCCTCGTGGCCAACCATGTGCCGCACCTCGTAATCACCTACGACCCCAACCGCATCAAGCTGACGGGAAAGGAAGTGCTGGAGAAGATGCGGCAGGGGAAACCCCGCATCGAACTTAACCCCGCAACGGGAGCCAACACCGCGAGCAAGGGCCTGGAAAGCGGCGCCCATACCATCGTGGTGGGCGTGTGGATGCTCCAGCCCGGCGAGGACGGGGTGGTGGCCCGTCGTCTGCGCGAGGTCCTCGAGGAAGCCGCGCGGGCATAGGCTCCGGCTGTGTGCAAGCAAATGAGCCGGACCAGGCAGCGGCGCTTGGAAATAGGATCGTCGACCCTGCATCGAGGCTTGAGGCGAAATGGAAAAACGGCTTTCGGGCAAGACCGCGGTGATCACGGGCGGGGGAAATGGCATTGGGCGAGAAATGGCGCGGACCTTCGCGGCGCAGGGCGCTCGCGTCATTTCTTTGGATCTCGACGAGCCGGGTAACAGGTTGACAGCCGCGCAGGTCGAAAGCGTGGGCGGCGAATGCCTGCCACTGCGCGGTGACGTTTCGATGGCCTCCGACGTGGAGCGCGCTTTCCGGATTGCCGGCCCCGTAGATATTCTTGTAAATAACGCCGCGGCATGGGCTGGTGATGGGTTCCTGCTCGACGTCACGGAAACAGCTTGGGATCACGTCCTGGCCGTTTCGTTGAAAGGTGTTTTCCTTTGCTGCCGAGCGGCCGTTCCCGGAATGCTGGATCGGCGCTCCGGAGCGATTATCAACATCAGCTCGGTGAACGCCCTGATGGGCATTTCGCTTGCCGCGTACACGGCCGCCAAAGGAGGCGTCGTGTCGCTGACGAAGGTTCTGGCGCTGCAATACGGCGCGCAGGGGATTCGCGTCAATTGCATCTGTCCGGGAACCATCATGACGGAGAGTTCGCAGCACGCCTACCCACAATATAAGGACTACTTCGAGGATCTCAGGACTCTATACCCGGCGGGCGAATACGGCACGCCTCGCGATGTGGCCGAACTCGCTTTGTTCCTGGCTTCTGACGAGGCGAAGTTCATGAACGGATCTGTGATCGCCGTGGATGGGGCTCTCTCGGCGGTCCACAACCTGCCATCGTGTGTTGCCCCCTCGCCAAAGCAGGGTTAGGGCCGAAACCCGGGCAAGCCTGTGGACTGGAACCACAACTCAGATGCGGAGCCACAGGGCTCCGCATTTCAGGTAAAATGTGCTTCGACGGCTTCGCGCCATTGTCCGAGCATAGAAAGAGGATGCAGGAAAATCCCCATTANNCCAATACTCGCCCTACCAGGCGTGCCACAAGAGGAGGAGGATTTATGACCAAGAATGAATTCTACGACGTCGTCGTGGGATCGGTCCGGCCGGCCGAAAAACTGATTGGCCTGGTTCCTTCCGACAAGCTGGATTGGAAACCCGGACCCACGTTTATGAGCCTTGGCCAAGTCATTTTTCACCTGAGCGACGGGCTCGGCGGCGGACTTGAAATGCTGGTGACCGGCAAATGGCCGCCGGCGGCAGAGATGGAATCGGGCATGAAACTCGAGAACATGCCTTCCTGCGGAGTTCAGGAGGCCTTGGACAAGCTCGCTAAGGACCAGAAGATTCTGCGCGCCACGCTGGATGGGATCAGCGAGGCGGACTTCACGAACCAAGTGGTTTCCGTGCCCTGGGGATGGAAGGCCAAGATGGAAATCATGGCGGTCTCCTTTCTCGGCCACTTCGACAACCACAAGATGCAGCTCTTCACTTATCTCAAATTGCTCGGCCTGCCTGTCAATACGGAGACCCTTTACGGGGTATAGAGGGGAAGCAAGACGAACTGCCTGCGGGGGACTGTGAGTTGTGGCGAACGCACGTCCCCTGCCGACGCCCACAGCCTTGCATGCCTCACGAACCTGCGACCTACTGAAGAGCCTCCGCCTGCGCGGTTTGCTTTCCCCGGCGTGCGCGATTCGTCTATCCGGCTATACCAGGCGCAGCAGTTCCGGGGCTCCAAACACGTTTTTATGGAACTCGATCGCGCGGGCGGCGTCCCTGACCATCCAATAGGGCATTGCAGAGTGGCAATCTTCCGGGATGGGTTTCACCTTGCCTCGACCGGGACAGTGGGTGAAGATAGTCAGGGAATTATCTTCTTGGCCTTTCACTGCCAAACGCTATTTCTGGAGGAGGAGCTAAATGCCGGACGCTAACGGAACCGGGAATAAACGTCCCATCGAGCAAGGGGACTGGAATATGGCCTTCTTATTTCCCCAGGAAGTGGCTGCGGCCCGGGAACGCAACGGCTTGGTGCTGCTGCCGCTGGCTCCCCTGGAGTGGCACGGGCCGCACCTGGCTATGGGCTGCGACAACCTGCTGGCACATGCCTTCGCCCGCCGTCTGGCTCGCGAATTCCAGTGTCCATATTTCCCTCCGCTGTTCGTGGGGACGGAGCGCGAGCGCAATCCAAACATGCTGGAGTCGCTCGGGTTCAGCCGCGATGCCTTCATTGAGGGAATGGATTTTCCCAAGAACTCGGTGGCCAGCGCCTATTTTCGAGAAGAAGTATTTGCGGCGGTAGTGCGCGACACCCTCCACATTCTCTTGGCGCGCATGCGCTTCCGTCGCGTGCTCATCGTGAACGGGCATGGCGCCGAAAACCAGCAGGCGGTGCTGGACCGGCTCTGCCGCGAATTCAACGCAGGCTACGCGCCCCGGCGGGTCAAGTGGGTCTACCCAGGATTTCCGCACTCACTCGTAGCCGGGGCGATAGGGCATGCTGCCGCGGAAGAGAGCTCGATGTTGGAAGCGACCTGGCCGGGCTCGGTTGATCTTTCCCAGCTCCCCGCTACGGGCAAGCTGCACAATGTGGACTTCGCCATCGTGGATGGAGAGACCTTCGATTGCGTGCCCACTCCCGACCACACCCTGCGCGAGGCGCAGGACCCGCGTACGCACTTTGACCCCCACTGGGGAGAACAGCAGATTGAGCAGGCAGCCCGGGAGGTGATCGAGGAAGTCAAAGCGGAGTGGCTCAGCGCAGATCTGAAGTAAAGCGCTGGGTTGATTCTTCAGCTCACACCCAGAAGCACGACCGCGATGAACCCCAAGGCCACGCCCAGGGCGGTGGGTGTATTCATACGCTCGCCGAACACCAGCCGCCCGGCCAGGGCCACGACGAAAATCGAGCCGCCAATGGCGATGGGAAATACCACGTGTCCAGGGACGCCTGAACTCAGTGCGACCGCCATCGCGATTTGTCCTCCGATGCTCAGGATTCCCGCCACACCTCCCCAAAGGAGTTCGGTTTTCCCCACTCGCATCCCTTTCAACAACATCGGTAGAGCAATCGCCGCCAAGCCGCCGGCATACCACACGGTCAAGTAGGGGTATTTGACGGTCTCGGGAAGCCCCCACCCCGCGATCATCTTGAGGCCGAAGGCGCTCATTCCGTTGGTGAGAAGAATCACGAGCATCAGCAGGAACCACATGGCGAAATTATTCTCCTTTCGCGGGGGTGCCCGCGATGGCGCGTTTTTCAATCACCTGCCCCCAAGACAGGAAAAAGATTGAGACGAGTACCAGCCCGAACGCCACAACCTTCAGAATTGTCAATTTCTCGTGATACATCCAGATCGAAACGACCACCGGAACACCTGCTGAGATATTCATCATCAGCCAGCCCACCGTGACCTTGCCGATGCTGATCGAGACTTGAAAGGCCAAAGATGCAACTGCCGCACAAATTCCAAATATCACGGCAATCACGTACATCTTTGGCGGAAAATGACCACCTGATTTGAGAAGCAGGGTCCTCACCAGCATGATCAGGGCGGGCCACGCATAGGCCGAGACGACCAGCCCTGCGGCGTTGGCCTTGCTTCGTTCCGCTGCCTTCAACGCACTGCCTAACAGGCCGAAAGAAATCGCTCCCAGAAAACAGAACAACAGGCCCATCGGTGTCGCTCCTTGAGGTTTTTCACAAGCTTAGGCTGGGGAACCGCGGCGCGTCCCCCAGAGCTGACCTTTTGATTCCGAGCCGGAGCGCGCCGCGCTCCCCGCTCAGGCGAGGCAGGCACAGCGCACCGTGACACAGCGAGGTGACATTGTGTAAATAACCACTGTGTTTTCAATAACATCGCCTGAGTCACCTTCATTTTAACACCTTTTTATTCTGCCAACCCAGTCGCAGCTCAATGTGATTAACTGGTTCAATTTTAATGACTTAATTTTCGCGTTGAGTCATGGTGAATATCGCTAACTGAATTTATTATCATCAACATCGCCGGATACCTGGACACTCCTGCAATTTTCCTGCTCCCGCGTTTGCCGTTTAACCTTCACGAGCAATCTGGTAAACCGCTCTCGTGTTAGATAGGGCCACACCCTTCGCCCCGACCCGTCGGGGCAGGTGCCAGCGTGGTTGTAGCGGCGCGCGCAGGCAACTCTCCTATGGTAGGCATATTCGAGAGGGGCTTGTAAAGGGGGCACCGCGATTTCGTGCCTACCCGTAGGCAGAACTTTTGGACCACAGAACAATTTGCCCGAAACAACGGCGCAAACCAGCTTCCCGCCACCCTCGCGCCTGAAGGCAGCGCCCGGGCGGTCGCACAAGGCCCTGCCCCTCCCCATGCCCTGTTTCCCTTCCCCGGGTTTTTCATGAGGGGGGGAGATTACAATTCCTCCTGCAGCGCCTTTCTTTTCGAACTTTCTGGCCCGCGCCATCGTTTACCCAATTGAGCGCCGGTTTGGCCGGTCACACGGCGCGGAGGTTTTCGATGGAAACGTTGTGGCAAGACATACGCTATGCCGTCCGGACTCTATCAAAGACTCCCGGCTTCGCGCTGATCATCATCATCTCGATTGCGCTGGGGATTGGCGCGAACGCCACCGTGTTCAGTATCGCGAACGGCCTGCTCTGGGGCGTGTTGCCGGTGAGGAGTCCCGGGCGGCTGGTGGCCTTCGCGGAGGGCGAGTCGCTTTCCTACCCCGACTTCATCGACTATCGCGACCAGACCATGCAGGTCTTTGAGGGCGGCGTGTGCGCCCATTTCCCCTTGATTCCCGCCAGCCTGGGAGTCAAAGGCGAGCCTGAGCGCATCTGGGGCCAAGCCGTAGGCGGCAACTACTTTTCCGTTGTGGGCGTGACTCCCGCGCTCGGCCGCGGCATCCTGCCGAGTGAGGATCAGGTGGTGGGCCGCGACACGGTGATGGTACTCAGCCATGCCTTGTGGCAGCGCCGCTTTGGCTCAGACCCGGGCATCATCGGCCGCGCGGTGGTCCTGAACGGACAACGCTATACGGTGGTGGGGGTGACTCCGCCCGGCTTCACGGGCACGGACCGCGGCTTCGTGTCGGAGTTCTGGGTGCCGCTGGCGATGGCCGAACAGATTATGCCCGACCTCGCCAAGGACCAGCCGCGCTCCAAACGGAACGATCAGTGGTTGATCCTCAACGCCCGTCTGCGGCCCGGCGTGAGTCGCGCGCAGGCGGTGGCGGCGGTCAACGTCGTAAAGAAGCGCATTGACGACACCTATCGCAAGGACGAGAAGGAACACCAGCGTGCCATCACCCTCGACCCCGCGGGCGGGTTACTCGCCGGCTCCGAGACGCCGGCTGCCAGCTTGATGGCTGTCCTGATGGTGGTGGTCGGCCTGGTGCTGCTAGTAGCCTGCGCGAACGTCGCGAACTTGCTGTTGGCGCGCGCCACGACGCGACAGCGGGAGATCGCTATCCGCCTGGCGATGGGCGCCAGCCGCCGCCGGCTGCTGCGACAACTGCTCACGGAAAGCGTCCTGCTTTCTCTCAGCGGCGCGGGGCTGGGTTTCGGCCTTGCGGCGATTGCGGCGCGCGCGATTTCCCGCTTCGAGCTGCCGTTGCCGTTCCCGATTGTGTTTGACTTCAATGTCGACCTGCGCGTTCTGGCCTTCACAGCGGCCCTTTCCATCCTGACCGGTATGCTGTTCGGACTGGCTCCAGCCTTGCGCGCCACGCGTCCAAACCTGGTGGCAGCACTCAAGAACGAGTCCTCAGTCTTCGGCCGTATCCGGGGATTCGGGTTGCGGAACTCGTTGGTGGTCGTGCAGGTGGCGCTTTCGCTGGTGCTTCTCGCGAGTGCGGGCCTTTTCCTCCGCAGCCTTCAGCATGCGTCCTCCATCGACATCGGCATGAAGCCCGATAACATCCTGCTGATGGCCGTCGACCCGAAGCTGCACAACTACTCGCCCGAGAAGACGCGGCAGTTCCTCTCCCAGCTTCGCGAACACGTGTCGGGGCTGCCGGGAGTCCGATCCGTGAGCTTCGTCGATAGCCTTCCGCTCAGCATCGGCGGGACAAGCTTTAACTTCTCGGTGGCGGGCGGCAAGGGCGGCACGAAACAGGATGTCAATGCCGATGTTTACAACGTGGGCGGGGGCTATCTCGAGACCATGGGGATTCCGCTCCTGCGCGGCCGCGACTTCAGCCTCAAGACTGACGACGAGCATATGGCCATCATCAATGCGACCATGGCCCGCCATGCCTTCGGGGACGACGAGCCCTTGGGGCGCCAGATGGTGGCCGATAAGATCCCCTACACGGTCATCGGCGTGGCCGGCGACACGAAATCGCGCACGCTCGGCGAGGCCCCCAAGAACTGCGCCTATTTGTTTATCGAGGCAGCCCCCGAGAAGGTCTTCAGCTTTTTCGGAATATCCCTCGCCGTGAAGACCTCCGCAAATCCCCAGAGTCTGATGAGGCCGCTGCGGGCCGAAATCGCCGCCCTCGACCCGACCCTGGCCGTCTTCAATACCGAGACCATGCAGCAGCACGTGGATAAGTCCATGCTGCTGCCGCGGATTAGTGCCACGCTGCTGGGAGTGTTTGGCCTCCTGGGCCTGACGCTGGCCGCCATCGGCCTCTACGGTGTGATGAGCTATTCGGTGCGCCGCCGGACACGCGAAATCGGCATCCGGATGGCCCTGGGCGCGAATCCCCACAGCGTGCTGGCCATGGTCCTGCGCCAAGGCCTGACCCTGACCGGGGTGGGACTGGCGGTCGGCCTCGCCATCGCCCTCGCTCTGGGCCGTTTTACCGCCAGCCTGCTCTACGGCATCAGCGGTACCGACCGCCTGACTCTGGTCGCCGTATCGGCCGTCCTATTCCTGGCAGCGCTAGGGGCAAGCCTTGTTCCCGCTTATCGTGCCGCGCACGTCGCGCCCAGCACGGCACTGCGCTATGAATGACCCAACCCGCGTGCCCCGCGGGGGCACATCCACAGTGTGGGCCGGTGCGGGCCGCGGCGGTGGAGATTCTGGGATTCGGGTTGAATCGGGCTGCGGAAGAACGCTTCCCTGCTAGCATTCTGAGCCCTTCGCTGTCATTCTGAGCGAAGCGAAGAATCTCGCCCTGCGCATTTTCATGGCAATACGAGATTCTTCGTCGGTCGCCGCGGCGACCTCCTCAGAATGACAGTCGCGACGGATTTTTCCGCAGTCTGTGAAACGGTTATTCCATGACACTTCCCCCGCAGGCAGGATAAAATGGAATCATCCATGGGCGAGCTGGTACAAATTGGGTTGTCGCCGGCGGCGGCGCGCCGGCCGGAGTGGCTGAGGGTGCGCCTTCCGGGTGGCGAAAACTATTTCGACCTGAAGCGGCTGATGCGCGGCCTCTCGCTACACACGGTATGCGAGAGCGCACGCTGCCCGAACATCGGCGAGTGCTGGCAGCATCGCACGGCGACGTTTATGATCCTGGGTGAGCTTTGTACGCGCCGGTGCGGCTTCTGTGCGGTGCCGAAAGGCAAGCCCGCAGGCGAAGTGGACTGGGCTGAGCCCGAGCGCGTGGCCGAGGCCGCGGCGGGCATGGAACTAAAATACGTGGTGGTGACGTCGGTTGACCGCGACGACCTCCAGGACGGCGGCGCCACGATCTTTGCTTGCACGATCGGCGCTCTACGGCAGCGGCTCCCTGCCAGCCAGGTGGAAGTTCTGATTCCTGATTTTCGCGGCTCGGACGAGGCACTCGAAATTGTGCTGCGCGGCCGCCCCGACATTCTGAACCACAACATTGAAACTGTGCCTCGCCTGTACCCAGTGGCGCGGCGGGGCTCGCGGTACGAGCGGTCGTTGCGCCTACTGCGGCACTCGCGCGAAATCGCACCCACGATTCCCACCAAATCGGGCCTGATGGTGGGGCTGGGCGAAACCTTCGAGGAACTTTCGGCGGTGCTCGCGGACCTGGCGGCGGTAGGCGTCGATATCGTGACCATCGGCCAGTATCTGCGGCCCTCCGGCGAGCAGTTGCCCGTGGCGCGNNCCACGTCGAATCCGGACCGCTCGTGCGCAGTTCCTACCACGCCTACGAACAAAGCCAGAAACTGAACCATTGAGGGAGCGCCCGGTGCTGGTGTCATTTGGAATGGGATCCCTTTCGAAACAATCGTCATTCCCGCGAAAGCGGGAATCCAATCCGTCGGCGGCGCATTTCCAATNNCCGCTTTCGCGGGAATGACTGCATCTGGAAGCGCCCGTGTCTCGCAAATGACACGACTACGGAGCGCCGCCTCGGGCCAGCGGTTCATCCGATCACCGGGTCATCCGATCATCTGATCTCCCGATCGTTTCAGGGGAATTTTTGCCCGGGGTGGAGTCGCTTCAGGGCCTGGCTGGCGGCGTGGTGAACGGCCACGTCAACTTCGGAAGTCTTCCCTGCGGTGTTCTGATAAACCTCGCGGTAGATCGACTCACCTTGCTGGGGTTTTCCCAGGCGGAAATGCAAGCTGCCGATGAGCATCGGCCAGAGCGGGTTGTGGGGATATTCCTGCTGCAATTCATGGAACAGGTGCAGGGACTTCTCGAACTGCTTTTCGCTGGCGCGGGAGTAGTCCTTGGCGAGATAGAACTTGGCTTCGGCGCGGGCCATTTCACCCTGGTCGGCGCAGAGTTGGAGTTGGCGGAGGCCCTCCGTGCGGCTGCCGCCCGGCAGGCCGATGAACACACTCAGAATCTTGACGATGGCGGAGAGCGAGTCGACGAAGTAGTTGTAAATGCCGATCCCCAGATAGGCGTCCGTGAGGCTGGGGTCGAGCGCCAGCGCCCGGAGCATAAGAGCGCGCATCTTCTTACCCGCGCGGGCGGTGGGCAGGTCGCGGTCGTGCAGGCCTTCCAGGCGGGCGCGCAACGCATAGGCATATCCCTCGTAGAGATAGCTGCGCGCCAGGTCCTCGCGGGCGTGGATGCGGGCCTCGGCTTTGCGGATTGAAATCTTAACGACGTCATTGAAGTGGGAGTCGTAGGGCGTGGCTTCCTGGTTGGTCACGTCGAAGACGTCCGGATCAGTCAGGTTCGCGGAGGCATAATAGACCCTCCACCAGGTCGCGTTGGCTTCCATCACAAATCCCAGCGGCGATTGGGGGTCGTGGTGCTGAATTTGCTGGAAGACCTCGATGGCGGCGCTGAGGTCGCCGTCCATCATCAGGCCGAGGCCACGCGCGGCATGCTGCCGGTCGTCCGCGTCGCTCGCTGGGGCTGTCCCGGCAGGCGCCGGCTGGCCGGACGCGAGGCTCGCCCCCAGGATGACCGCCGCCAGCAGCCAGGATTCCCTCACCGCACTCCGTTTCCCCATGCATCAACCTGTTCAGGAATGAACCTTCGCCACCCGAAGTCTCCCCCCGCCTTGTCGACTTCTCACCAGAATAGACGACGCTTTCGGAAATGGCAAATTCCGCGCGCCTGGGGAAGAGCCGCGCTTTGAAGCGAACACGCCTGAGCCTTGTTCCCCGAAGGGGAACAACATCATTAGTGGTGGGTGAAACCTACGGAAAGGAAGC
>PMYF01000372.1:0-2768 GCA_003171295.1 Acidobacteriota bacterium
ACGCGCCCCACAAAACGCGAGGCGCCTTCCACCCCGGCATCGCTCCACTCCAGATCTTTTTCCGGCGGCGCGGCGAACAGGGTGTAGATGCGTGTGGTGTCAGCGCCGTATTTCGCGAACATCTCGGTTGGGTCCACCACGTTCCCTTTCGACTTCGACATCTTCGAGCCGTCCTTGATCACCATGCCCTGGGTGAACAGCCGGGCCACGGGCTCGGAAAAATCCACCAAGCCGATATCCCGCATGACCTTGGTGAAGAAACGCATGTAGATCAGGTGCAGGATGGCGTGTTCGATGCCGCCGATATACTGGTCCACCGGGAACCAGTACTTTACCGCCTCTTTATTGATCGGCGCGGTGGCGATTTTTGGGTCCGTGTAGCGGTAGAAGTACCAGGAGGAATCGACGAACGTATCCATGGTGTCGGTCTCGCGCCGCGCCGGCCGCGCACACTGGGGGCATGTCGTATGCACAAACTCCGGCACGTCGGCTAGCGGCGAGTGACCGCGCCCCGTCAGCTTGACGTTCGGGGGCAGGATGACAGGGAGGTCTTTTTCCGGTACCGGGACGACTCCGCAGGCGTCACAATAAACCATGGGAATGGGCGTGCCCCAGTACCGTTGACGCGAAATCCCCCAGTCCTTGAGGCGGTATTGGACCGTTCCCTGGCCGAATCCCTGGCTCTCGGCGTCGCGCGTCATGCGCTCCATGGCCTCTTCGGACGCGAGCCCCGTATAGGCTCCCGACCCCACCAGGCGCCCGTACTCAACCATGGCCTTAAGCGGCTGGGCGGTCCAGGTGGGGGAACCGCTTCCTTCCGGCACAATCACGGTACGGATGGGCAAGCCATAACTTATGCAGAACTCAAAGTCGCGTTCGTCGTGGGCGGGCACGGCCATCACGGCACCGGTGCCATATTCCATCAGCACGAAATTGGCGAGCCAGACCGGAACTTCCTCGCCGCTGTAGGGATTGCGCGCCCGGAAGCCGGTGTCAGCGCCAAGTTTTGCCAGATTCACTTCCGCGCGGCCTCTCACTGCGGAGGATTTGAGGCGCTCCACATCCTCCCGTAGCCGCGTGGGTTCCTTGGAACACGCCACGAGTTCTGCGACCAGGGGATGCTCCGGCGCCAGGAACACCGCCGTGCAACCGAAAATTGTATCCACTCGCGTGGTGAAAACGCGGAGAGGCTTCCAGACGCCGGCCACGGTGAAATCCACAAACGTCCCCTGGGATTTACCGATCCAGTTTCGCTGCATAGTCAGCACGCGCTCGGGCCAGCGGACCAACTCCTTCATGTCCTGGAGCAACTGGTCAGCATAGGCCGTGGTCTTCAGAAACCACTGCTCGAGTTCACGCTCGATGACAGGCGTCTCCTCATGCCGCCAGCAACAGCCGTCTACCACCTGCTCGTTGGCGAGCACGGTTTCGCACTGCGGGCACCAGTTCACGCGGCTTTTCTTCCGGTAGGCGAGCCCACGCTCATACATCTTCAGGAAGAACCACTGGTTCCAGCGGTAGTATTCCGGAACGCAGGAAGCCACTTCCCGCCGCCAGTCGTAGCTCACCCCCAGGCGCTGCAACTGCCCGCGCATGCGGTCGATATAACTGAAGGTAAATTCGGAAGGGTGCCGCTGGTGCTTGATGGCGGCGTTCTCCGCCGGTAGCCCGAAGGCGTCCCAGCCGATGGGATGCAGGATGTTATAGCCCTTCATCCCCATGTAGCGTGCCAGCGCGTCGCCGATTGAATAGTTGCGCACGTGGCCCATGTGAATGTCGCCGGAAGGGTAAGGCAGCATCTCGAGCACGTAGTATTTCTTGCGGCCCGGCTCGGCCTCGGCTTCAAATAGCCGCTCATTGGCCCAGCGCTTCTGCCATTTGACTTCGATTTGTTGAGGATCGTAGTTAGGGTCCATGATTTCAATTCTGAACTTTGAATTTTGAGTTCTGATCGCCAGGGATTTGCTTGGTCAATTTCCTGGGATTATTCACTGCCCTGCAACTGCCTTACAGCATTGATTCCTTTTCGCGTAGCAGAGAACCAGACTTCAGCAACTTCACGGTCGCGAAAATCCACCCGGTGAATTTCTTGACCTGCGAAATTGCAGGCCTGCGCGTAGTCCTCACGTGTCAACTCCCTCAAGGCTTTGATGACCTCCGGGCGTGAGACCGGGACTACACTCCTGGCCGGCCAAGACTCCGCATCGCAGCCGGGGTCCCACTCGTTGATGATCTTGAGAATGATCTCGATCGTTACGGGGTCGTCAGCGATGGCAGCGAGAACCAGTTCCAGAACAGCTTGGAAGCGGCCTCGCACCAGGACATCCCACCAACTATCGACGTTTACCACCTGCTTTTACCCCTGCTAGAGTTCGCATCATCCCCAGATTCCGTTTATCGTCCCCCGGCCGGTCAATGGGCGTCTCGCAGATGAAAGGGATGTTCTTCAACTTCGGGTGACGCAGGATGCGGCGGAAGCCCTCCGCGCCGATTTGCCCCTTACCGATATGTTCGTGGCGGTCAACGTGCGAACCGAAGGCGGTCTTGGAATCGTTGGCATGAATCACTCGAACTTTCTTCAAACCGACGATAGCATCCAATTGCTTCACGGTCTTGCGCAGGCCATCCTCAGTGTGGATGGCATAGCCCGCTTCGAAACTGTGCGCCGTGTCGATGCACGCGCCCATGGGCAGGTCTTTCTCCGCGCCCGCGATGATCTCCGCAACTTCCTCGAACGTGCGACCGATCACCGAACCCTGCCCGGCGGT
>PMYF01000372.1:2895-6098 GCA_003171295.1 Acidobacteriota bacterium
CGCGAATGAGGGCATCGGACGACGCCAGGTTAATCAAATAGTTATCGTGGATGGCCACCGGAGAAAGATTGTATTCCCGGCGCGCCGCCCGAAAAGCCTCACATTCCGCCGGGGAGGGGTCAAGCGTCCGCCAACCGCGGGGGTTGGCGGAAAACATCTGAAAGGTGTCGCACCCGATCTTCTTCGCATGATGCGCGGCGTTTTCTAGAGCGCCTGCAATCGAAGTGTGCACACCCACCCTCATAGGAATTTCGCCGCCAAGTTAATCTGTCATGGTAACAGACCAGTTCAAAAGGCGTCAACGGACGCTGCCTGCCGGGCATGAAAAGCGGAATCTGATCGAAGGATTACTCGGTGAGTTTACGGAGGGGCACACTAAATCCCGGCAACATTGGGGAGCTCAGCGCATCCGCTCCGGAGAGCTTGGCAACCAGGTCCAAACCTTGTTGCCCACGCCGGTAAATCTCTGCCATGGGGCCGGCCGGATCGATGATCCGATACTCCTGGAATCCGAATTTTCCATATCACCTCCTCCCCTGCGCACCCGAACGGCGGTATACTGCACGACCGACTGAACAGGCTGCGGAAAAACCGCCAAGACTGTCATCCTGAGGAGCCGCAGGCGGCGAAGGATCTCCGCATTTGCCTGATTNNGATTCTTCGCTTCGCTCAGAATGCCAGCGCCTACGAGTTTTTCCGCAGCCTGTGAAGGCGGAAAGGTTTGGGCGAGTGCCCGCCGCGGGGGGGCCGCACTCCCAACCTGAATCATAGACCTGTGAGGAAATCATGGAACCATTTCGTTATCACCTTTTCATCTGTGACCAAAAAAAGCCTGAAGGAATCCCGAGTTGCTCCGCCTGCGGCTCGCTGGCGACCATCAATGCTCTGCGCAAAGAAGTGGCCGTGCGCGGTTTGCTGGATACCGTTCAAATCACCACCTGCGGCTCGCTGGGGCTTTGCGAGCGCGGTCCCAACCTGGTGGTTTACCCCGAAGGCACTTGGTACTCCGGCGTGCGGGCAGAAGACGTGCCCGAGCTCGTCGAGTCCCATTTCATAAAGGGTCGGCCCTTGGACCGGCTGGTCAATCGCGACGAGCTGGCGGTGCGGACAGAAATCCAATCGAATCGCGCCAAATTCATGGCGGCGCAAAAAGCCCGGGATGCGGCGGGAATACTTCCTGACGACCTGAACCTAACCCTGCGCGGGTACATGGAAAGCCGCGCGCTGCTGACAGCGCTTGAACTCGACATCTTCACGGCCGTGGGCAACGGCGCCACGGCGGCGGAGGTCGCGCAGAAAATCTCCACNNCGATACTCCCGTAACCGCGCGCTACTTTGCAGAGGGCTCTAAGGACAACGCCCGTCCCGGACTGATCCATACCGCGAATATTTGGCATCGATGGTCGAACCTGACGGACTGCGTCCGCGCCGGCACGGCGGTCGGCCACCAGGAAATGGCGGAGCGCGACAACGACTGGACCAAGCCGTTCATCGCCGCCATGCATCGCAATGCGGCAGAGCGCACACCGCTGGTGGTACAGGCCGTCGGCACGGGGCCAGCCGAGCGCCTGCTGGATGTGGGCGGAGGTTCGGCTGCGTACTCCATCGCCTTCGCCAAGGCCAATGAAAAACTGCACGCCACGGTGCTCGACTTGCCGCCTGTGCTTCCCCTCGCACAGGGGCACATTAACGCGGCGGGACTGGCGGGGCGCGTGGAGACTCGAGCCGGCGATCTGCGGCGCGATCCCCTGGGCAAAGGCTTCACCCTGGTCCTGGTCTCCGCCATTTGCCATATGCTGAGCCCCGAAGAAAACCAAGATCTGCTCCGGCGCTGCTTTGAAGCACTCGCACCCCAGGGCCGCGTGGTGATCCAGGATTTCATCCTGGAGCCGGACAAGACTGCACCCAGGCACGCGGCGCTCTTTGCCGTGAATATGCTGGTAGGAACTGAAGCCGGCAGCACCTACAGCCACGAGGAGTATTCCGCCTGGATGCGCGGCGCGGGTTTCGAAGAAGTCCGGCACCTCCGCCTGCCCGGACCGTCGGGCCTCATGATGGGGCGGCGGCCGTAATCCCCGGGGTAAGGCGCCACGCGTGCTCGCGCGCTGACAGCAAGCTCGCGAAAACGTTGTCATGAGCGGACGGGAACACTAAACTGATGCGGACGGCAGCGGAGCTCGGACCCGCTGTCTCGGAGATGGGTAAATTGCCCGACCGCTGCCCGGAGATGGCCCAAGTTGACTCACGGACACTCGGTTTTTGAACTCGGGAATTATGGCCTCCGCCTCCGCGGCGCTCGCTGCCGCGCTGCGTTCGCTCCTCTTCTGGCCGTCTGCACGCTGGGGGCATTGGCTCTGGGATGCCGCCGCCCGCCGCCACCCCAGCCCTATGTGGCTTTCGTCGTGAACAATCAAAGTGCGACGCTGGCCGCCGTGAACCTAGCGGATTTCCGCGTCATGGCTTCCCTTCCCGTCGCGCCGCAACCCGAACGGGTGCTGGCGCGGCCCGGCCACCGGCAACTTTACGTGGTGTCCGGCACCGGCAAGATCAACGTGGTGACCTACCCCCAACCGCGGGTCATCGCCACATTCGACGTGGGGCGTAGCGCCAAAGACCTGGCTTTTTCGCCCGATGGTCGCACCGCGTATGTCCTGAACCCTGTGGAGCGCGAACTGGTTTTCCTCGACTGCGAATCCGGCCGGGAAACTCAGCACCTGCGCTTCGGAAGCGCCATCTCCGACCTGGCGCTGGCGCCTGATGGCAAGACACTGGTCGTCGCTTCTCTGGACTCGAACCGCCTTACCTTCATCGGGGCCGAAACTCGCCAGCCGCTCGGCGCCGTGGAAGTGGGCAAAGCCCCCGGCCCGATGGTGATCCTGCCCGATAGCTCGAGAGTCTTCGTTGCCAACACAGGCGAGGAGAAGATTTCCGCGGCGGACGTCACGACGCAGAACCTGCTCTCGCACATCGAAATCGGCACGCGGCCGACCGCGCTCCTGATGAAGCCCGACGGCGGGGAAATCCTGGTCCTCAATGCCCAGGCCAGCAGCCTGGTGATTGTGGACGCCTTCCATGCCAATGTGGAGCAAACCTTCCCCACTGGCCGCAACCCCGTGGCGGGAGTTTTTCGGCAGGATTCGAGCGTGCTTTACATCGCCAATGCCGGGGATGGCTCCGTCATGGCCCTGGACCTTCCAAACCGG
>PMYF01000931.1:0-2548 GCA_003171295.1 Acidobacteriota bacterium
GCGCAGAGTTTGTGCAGTTCAAACTCTGCGGCTCTTCAGCTGGGGTCAGATTCACATTTGTGCAATACTATCTATTGGAATGGTCTTGCTGCACAGCGGTGGTGACGAACTCTAAGCAAGAACCGCAGAGTAATGCGCTGCTACGCATAACTCTGCGCTACCTGCTCCTTAGGAGAGATAAACTTGGTTTGACTCCTGACCGAGGGCAGCTCTACGGTTGCTCTTGGTCTCAGATATAGGGAACAACGCCATGGCTTCATGATCCCGCGGCCAGGGCTAGGAGGGCAAGTGGCACATCTCTCAGTTCCAAGAAAAGGTTGGGAGAACGAGCATCTTGCGACCTACCTTCTGTCCCAAATTGCGTTCGTCGCTCACCCAATGACCGTTGCTGATGACGTCGGCTCTGATTTCTTCTGTACTCTCTTCGAGCCCAGAGGCCGAGGCCGCAAGGAAATGTTGTTTCCGCTAAACTCTTTCGCGATTCAGGTCAAGAGCAATCGTCGGAAGGTGAACGCAACGAATAAGATCGAGTATCTGCACGGCCTCGAGATACCGTTCTTTCTGGGCGTGGTTGATCGTTCGCTTTCTCGCCTGTCTGTGTACTCCGGAGAGTATCTCCCATTCATATTTTCTCATCTTGGCCGTCCCGGAGAGCTCACACTGACCGTAGTTGAGGAAGCGGTAACCGCCTCCGACGCTTACGATGGCACCGGAGATGGCCCATGCAACTTGAACCTGCCGCTTGTTCTCACGCTTGCACAGGCCGATGACCGGGAGACACTCTCCGTCAATAGAGGAACGCTCAGCAAGTTGTGCTCCCGAATGCACCACAACATCTCCAGCTGGAAACTCGATGAATACATCTTCACGTGCGCCCCCCCGTCCTCAGTAAGCATCTTCGCGGGGTGTGGCTCTGTTCAACGTTTTCGGAACAACTTCTACCTACGTCTGGCAGAGGTGTTCTTCAACATGAAATGGCTATATGAGAAGCAACGGAAAGATTTTAGTGTTACTGAGTTCGAAATATACGACCGAATTTACTGGGACCTGCTGAACAACGGCAGAGATATCCCACCAATTCTTGGCAAGGTCTATAAGGAATTAAGGGGACTTATCGACAAGACCTCTCGGCAGGATGTGGAATAGCCGGTGGGCACGGGCAGCGCTCTGGTGACCGTGGCCTTTCCTTCGTTCTCAAACCCACGGTCAATTCCCAAGACGAATTGACCGTGGCTACCTCCGGGTCACACAACCTCAGCCGCCGCTCGAAGTGTAATCTCTGCGCTTGCAGCTTCCCACCTTGCGCAACTCGATCACCAAGTAGGGGTAGGGCTTGCCCTACCCGGCGTTCCGCATGGCAAATGCGGAACCAAGGGGGCGGCAGGCCGTCCCCCTACAGGGAAAGACCTTGCGGACTTCGGGATGATTTGTAATCGCGTGGACCCTATGCGCGGCTTTCGGCCGGGGCATATCGCTTGATCGAGATGCCCCGTGCCTGCTCCCGCGTTTTCGCCACGTCATAGGCAAGCTGCATGCGGAGAAGGTGATCCATGTCCGGGCCGAACGCCTTTTCGATGCGCAGGGCCATTTCCGGCGTCAGTCCAGCCTTGCCGTGCAGAAGATCGGAGAGCGTGGCGCGGCGCACCTGCAAAATCTCCGCCGCCTTCGACACGCTGAGGCCGAGGGCTTCGATGACTTCGGTTCTAATCAGGTCGCCCGGATGGGGCGGGTTCTTCATGGGCATTCCGGCCTCCTAGTGGTAGTCCATCAGGTCAATATCGCTGGCGGTGTTGGTCCGTTCGTCGTAGTAGGGGCAGGCCTGGTGCCTGCCCTCCGCAAGGGCACCCACGAGGGGTGCCCCTACCCATCTTGGTTCGGCGGCAATGTACACGGAGGGGACGGCTTGCCGTCCCCCTGCAACCGCCCGCTGCCGCTTACGAGGTACAGCCGAGAGAGAAGCCCATGGCGGCGCAGATTTCTTTCATTCGCTCCGTGCTGAGCACTGCCACACGACGGCCCAGATGAGCCTTGGACACGGTGACGACGTTGTGCAGATTAACGGCGCACGCGCTCTTCATTCCATCCGCTTCGGTCAAGCGGACCTCCGACGGCACACCCCGGATGGTAGAAGTGATGGGGGCCACCGTGACGGCGGACAAGTACGCGATCGCGCTCTCCCGCGTGAGCACGACCACGGGTCTCTGCTTGTCCGGACGGGGGAATTGATAGAGGCGAACTTCTCCGCGTGCTATCGCTCCGGCCACGCTGCCACCTGTTCCCAATCCGCCACCTCGGCGGAGACATCGGGATGCTCCGCGTAGCCCGTGCGGTCGCGGGCCTCAAGTTCTCGCGTCTCGAGACGTTTCAGGTACGCGCGCAGCGCCTCGCGAACCAGTGCCGAACGGTTCAGCCGCGCCCGCCGGGCGGCTCCATCGGTAGCGCGGAGGAGTGTCGAATCCAGGACAACTTGGATGGTTTCCATACTGTGGAGTATACTCCACACTTGACTCAGCAGTCTACTGGACTGGCGGGCTGGCGCAGACCTGTT
>PMYF01000931.1:2567-5074 GCA_003171295.1 Acidobacteriota bacterium
GCGCTTGGGGATTACCCTGCGGTCCTAGCATACGCATCAGGCTTTTGGGCGAGCGGTGTGTGGCCTCGGCCAACTCGCCGAATCCGATTGTGGCATTGATGTAGTTGCGGAGTACGGTCTTGCCGGTCTCGACGTCTCCGTTCAGCATGGTTTCCACGCCCTCGCGGAGGAGTTCCCGGCGAAAGGCGGGATCGCGTTGGACACGCGCCTTGATGGTTTCCTTAAAATCGCGGGTCAAAGCCATTATCGATCTCCCTCTTTCCTTCTCTGCTTGTAGTCTTGCCACCGGGCAATAGCCTCGCTGATGTCCGTGTTTTGCCGCTTCTTCGTGCCGCCCCCGAGAAGTATCACCAGGCGATCACCGTCCTTGTCGAGGTAAATTCTGTTGGCCGGTCCAAAGTCTATCTTGCACTCCCATACACCAGACCCCACGCCTTTGACGTTGGAAGAATTGCCTTGCCCTAACCGCGTGACCGCCATGGTCACCTTCGCGGCACCCGGCGCGTTCAGGTCGTCGAACCAAACCGCGAAAGGACTGTTTCCCTCATGGTCCAGATACACTCGCACATCGATCATGGGGGACGGTAACATATATGGTACCAATGTCAAGTGGGTAGATACAAGCCACGGTGTCGCCGCGGCGACCTCTCGTGGGCTTTCCCTCCGATGACGAACCCACGGTCAATTCCAAAGACGAATTGGCCGTGGCTACCTCAGGGTCACACAACCTCGGGCGCCGTCCGAACTGTAATCTCTGCGCTACCGTACTGAGGAAATCGCCAAACACCGAAGCAGCCTCAACGAATGAAACCTTGTGCTTGCGCAGATTCTCGGCGGCTTTGCGGGCATCCCACTCGAACTCTCTATTGTAGCGAATTCAACTTGCTTTTGCAGAATTCTCGCGACCGCCCTCGATGATGAGCAGATAGCTGGTAGCCACAACGAGCGTTCTTCTCGTCGTGGGCTTTTGGAAGGATTTCGGCCTTGCAGGATATTCGACCTCGACGAACCCACGGNNCAAAACGGATTTGCCGTGGCTACGACTACAAATACAGGGGTTCTTCGCGCAGTTTACCCTGAGCGGGCAGGGCGAGATTCTCCGCTTCGCTCAGAATGACAGCGAAGGATTCAGGATGACAGCGAAGGGCCCAGAAAGACAGGACCTGCATGTTTTTCCGCAGCCTGTTGCGCAGCACACGAGGGCTGGACCCGGCGCGCGGCGATCAATAGATGACGTCGATGGATGTGTCGATGAAGCGGTGCTGATTCCCCACGAAATGGCCAAAGAACGGGGAGGTAACGTTGTTGAAGACATCACGCGGGTTGGTATGGTCGCTCAAATTGAAAACCGTCAGGGCCCCGCGCATTACGTGGTTCTTAAGCCAGGGCAGAGGGAGGCGGAATTCCTTGCTCAATTTCAGATCGAGTGAGAAGAAGTGCGGAAAACGCTGGGCATTGGGCTGGCCGACGTAATCTTGCCGGGCGTTGACGAACGCATAGGGAAGCCCCGAATGAAAATCGATGACGGGGTCGGCCATAATCCCCCACACATGAGTCTTGCACCGTCCCCAACTCACGAACCGTTGGGGCGTGTCGGAGGGCAGGTTGGCGAAAGCGTTGGGATGGATTACGGGTTGCTCAAAAGGGACGTAGAGCGCCGCCAGGGTGTTCAAGTCGCCGCGCCCCTGGCTGTTAATGTAGGAGAGGTTCCATTCGGAGCTTTCGGTCAGGCGAACGTGCAGCGTGGATTCGAACTCCCGGTAACGCGAACTGCCCTGGTCGGCGAGCAGCAGGGCAGGACCCGTGGCGAGCGCCTCGACCGGGTTAATGATGAACTGGCTGTAGGTGTGGCTTGCGAGGTAGCTCAAGCGCAGCATCACGCGGGGGTGCAACTCGCGGTTTGCTTCCAGGCTCCAGGTCCAGTTGTAGGGTACGCTGCCCAGGTGGTCCGGGGACGCGGTCAATACCCCTTGTCCATTGAGGCGCCCGTAAGCGTTCTGGTAAATGACCGGTGATCCCTCCAGGATTCCCTCCGCATCGAAGAAGCTGACGGCACGCTGGGGGTTCATGGGGAAGTCGGCACTCAGCAGGGCGCTGTGGTCGTAAAACAGACCCAAGCCTCCCCGAAAAACCGTTTTGCCGCGACGCCCGGGTGAGTAGGCAAATCCCACGCGGGGCGCCAAATTCGCCTGGCTGCCGAGCGTGTGGCCGGAATACCGCAAGCCGAAATCGAGGGAAAGCGGATCGCTGGGCACCCAGTGATCGGCCACGAAGACGACGCCCTCCAGGTCGTGCGCGGAAAGTTTCCCCGGCCCCTGGAAGTCAATCCTCTCCGTCGATGTCCCGTCGGTCCGAAGCAGGAGCACCGGGTGCGACTGGCTGCTCCCGCTGTAGACACGCCGCAGGAGATTCCCCCCGAACGTTAACTCATGTTTTCCCCGCCATTTCTTTTGAGGGAACTTGTATGTTTCCAGGATCTCCTGCTGTTCGCTGTCACGCTGGTAAGT
>PMYF01000519.1:0-3289 GCA_003171295.1 Acidobacteriota bacterium
AATGTCGACCCCGGCACCATGAGTCCGTTCCAGCACGGGGAAGTCTTTGTTACCGATGACGGGGCTGAAACCGATCTCGACCTGGGGCATTATGAGCGCTTTACGCGCACGCGCATGCTGCGCGACAACAACTGCACCGCGGGCCGCATCTACGAAACGATCATTTCCAAAGAGCGGCGCGGCGATTACCTGGGTAAGACGGTGCAGGTGATTCCGCACGTGACCAATGAGATCAAGGGCGCCATTCGCAAGGTTTCGAACGATGTGGACGTGGTGATTGTGGAAGTGGGGGGCACCGTCGGCGACATCGAATCGCTGCCGTTTCTGGAAGCCATCCGGCAGATGCGTTTGGAACAGGGGCGTGAGAACGTGGTGTTTGTGCATCTGACGCTGGTCCCTTACATCGGGGCTGCCGGCGAACTCAAGACCAAGCCCACGCAGCATTCCGTTAAAGAGTTGCGCGAAATCGGCATCCAGCCCGACATCCTGCTGTGCCGAACGGACCATTTCCTTTCGCAGGAGATCAAAGCCAAGATTGCCTTGTTCTGCAGCGTCCCGGAAGAAGCCGTCATCACGGCGAAGGACGTGGAGAACATCTATGAAGTGCCCCTGGTGCTTGGGCATGAAGGCCTGGACACCCAGATTCTACGCTGCTTGAAATTGCAGACGGCCGACCGCAACATGCAGCCCTGGATCAACCTGGTGGAGAAAATCCGGCATCCCCGAGATGAGGTCACCATCGGGATCGTCGGCAAGTACGTGGGCTATCAGGATTCCTACAAGAGCCTGAACGAAGCCTTGTTCCACGGCGGGATTGCCCAGCAGGTGAAGGTGAACATAGCCTGGGTGGAGGCCGAGGGCTTGGAAGGGGACGCCTGCGAGGAGCAGTTNNTGGGAATGCTGAAGGGGGTTGAATATGCTCGCACCCGCAAAGTGCCCTACTTTGGGATCTGCCTGGGGATGCAGTGCGCGGTGATCGAATCCGCGCGCAATGTCTGTGGCCTGGAAGGGGCCGACAGTTCGGAGTTTGACCCTTCCACGCCGCATCGGGTGATCTACAAGCTGCGCGAGCTGCGGGGCATCGACGAACTGGGCGGCACGATGCGCCTGGGTGCGTGGACCGCACGGCTGAAGCCTGGCTCGTTCGCTCACCAGGCTTATGGCACTCTGGAAATCTCCGAACGCCACCGCCACCGCTATGAATTCAACCGGGAGTATGAGGAATCGCTGGTGGCGCACGGAATGGATTTGACGGCGGTGACTCCTGACGGGACCTACGTGGAGGTCGTGGAGATTCGCGACCATCCCTGGTTCCTGGGTTGCCAGTTCCATCCGGAATTCAAGTCCCGGCCCCTGGAGCCCCACCCCCTCTTCACGGCATTCATCACTGCGGCTCACGAGTATCGGCTGCGGCGGATGGGTACAAGGCATGAGACCGCACAAAGGGAGCCGGCCCCGAGGGTCGCTGCCAGTAATACGGCAGCGGGGGGGGTGACGGCGGCCAAGGAGGCTGGCGCCTCGAATTCGTAGGAAATCTCGCCGGGCCGTTCGCTGCCGTCCTGCTGACTGCCTGGTTCTCGAAATCCCCCCTGTTCGTTCTCACCGAAAGCCGGAAGGGAATCCCCCCCGGCTTGCACCGACGTGCCCGGAGAGACGCCCGGGATTCTCGAAGGTTCCGAAGACTTTACACATCGAACATGAAGGAGAATCGAATGAAGAAATCATCCCTGTTATCCCTCGCCGTCACGGCTGTTCTCTTGCTAAGTGGTGCGGCGGCGACGCTTCATGCTGCGGTTTCCGAAGCGGATCAGCAGTCATTGCGTTCCCAATATGTTGGAAAGGTCCTGGCATTCCGCAAGTGCGCGCGTATGGTAAGCCAGTATGATGTCCAGGAAGATGGCACGGTGAAAGGTAATTCGCAGCCCGGCTTCTGGTCTGTGGACGGATCCGCGAAGGTGAAGGACATCGAGTTCCGCAAAGACCGCGTGACCTTCAAGTGCCTCAAACTCTGGGCTAACATTAAGGACGATGGGCAACTCCATTATTTCCCTGCGACGGCTGCCCTGAAAGGGAAAGGCCGGGATTATCCGGAGACCACGGATATCGTTTTCCGGACGGGCCAGGAGAACGTTGCGGCACCCGAGATCGTCCAGCGCCTGAAGAAGCTTTGCCTGGGGGAACAAGAGTCCATCTTGAGCTCGGCTCCCCAACCTATCGCCACTTTCATTCAGAAGGTCCCGGTCGAGGTGGATATTGATCCGGTTACCGGACATGGCTTTACGGGCACCGCGCCGAAGCCGGTCTCGAAGCCTTTACCCCCCCTGCCACGGGAGGCCGAGTTGGTGGGGCAGGCCGGCCAGGAGAGCTTTGTGGTGTATGTGGACGACCAAGGCAGAGCGGCCGTCGTCGCCTTCACCCACCTGTTACAATACGGCGTGGAGGAAGCCACGATTGAAGCCGTGAAGGGTTGGAAATTCGAGCCGGCCATGAAAGACGGGAAGGCCGTAGCGATCCGGATCCCCATGTCGATTGACCTCCGGCCTCCGGTGAAGAAATAGTTCGGCGACGGGGAGATTCGAACCGCGCGCTGGGTGCGACCAGACGGGCTGGAAACCAGAGAGTTGGGGCTCTCCAGGCCTCGGGAAAACGCTTTCATGCTGTCATTCTGAGCCCTTCGCTGTCATCCTGAGCGTGGCGAAGGATCTCGCTCTGTGCATTTTCATGGCAGTGCGAGATTCTTCGTCGGTCGCCGCGGCGACCTCCGCAGAATGACAGTCCCGACGGGTTTTCCCGCAGCCTGTCTTGGCCGTGGTCCGAATCTCTTCGCGCCAAAGCATCTTAATTCTGCGANNCCCTGTGTCATCGAAAGCGAACGTCATGCGCTCAGAATGGCGACGCGCTTGTGCGCCATCGCGCGCGAGTTGCACGTCCCCTATATCTTTAAGGCATCCTACGACAAAGCCAACCGCACCTCTCTTGATTCTTATCGGGGGCCTGGACTCGCGCGCGGGCTTGAAATCCTGGCGCGCATCAAGCAGGAGTTGGGCGTCCCCATCCTGACCGACATTCACGAAGTGGAGCAGGTGGAAGCGGCGGCCGAGGTCTGCGACATTCTGCAGATTCCAGCCTTCCTCTCGCGCCAGACCGATCTACTGCTCGCTGCCGGCCGCTCGGGCGCCGCGGTAAACATCAAGAAGGGTCAGTTCCTTTCGCCCTGGGACATGCGCTACGCCATCGAGAAAATCCGCAGCACCGGCAACGACCGCATTCTGGTGACGGAGCGCGGCAC
>PMYF01000519.1:3328-9767 GCA_003171295.1 Acidobacteriota bacterium
GGAGCGGATGGCGTCTTCATGGAAGTTCATGATCATCCCGAGCGGGCGCTTTCCGACGGGGCGAACGCGCTCCCTCTGCGGCGCTTTCAGCCGCTCGTCAAGCGGCTGCGCGATCTCGGGTCCTTCGTTCGGAAGCTGTAGCGCGGACCTGCAAAACAGGTCCGCGCTACGCCTGCTCAGATGCTGCCTGGTTAACCTCCCTGACAAGGTATGCCATAGTCTAGAATTGAACCGGATGGCGCCATGGGCTGCCCACAGGGTTGAGTTGTGGGATGTAATTTTTCCGATCTATGGGTTTGACTAGCCTGCCAAATCGCGTTATGTTACACGAGTGTGGATCCCCTGGCGGATTCATAAGCAGCCCCTTAGCTGGCGGACATGCCCTTCACGATCCGCAACCTGAAAATCCGTGACCAGATTCTGGTCGTAACCCTGCCACCTCTTTTCGTCTTGCTCTGCGCAGTGGCTCTCTTTTTCTGTGCGTATTGGAGCGCCATCAGTACGACAAAAGCGGCGGCGCGCGCCAAGGATAGCGCGACCAGTGGTGAGTCGCTGTTGCGGCATGCCACCGAGGCTTCCATGGCTGTGACCTCGTTCATTTTCACGGGCCGAAAGGATTTCCTCGAACTCTACGATCAGGGCGTGACCGGCGCCCAGGAAGACTTGATCCGGCTGCGCGAAGTGGAGGATGACCCTGGACAACGGCAGAATCTGGACCGAATTCGAGCCGAATTCGACCGGATGCAGAAGGAATGGGCTTTGCCCACGATTCAGAAAGTCCGTCAGGGTGAACACCTCGACGCCCCTGGGATGAGCGGCGACGGGCTCAAACGGATGGCCTCGATCCGCGACCGGGTGTTGAAACTGCTAAGAGAGGATGTGGCGAAGGGTGAGGAGCAGGTGAGGGGCGCGGAGATGTTGCTCCGCCGCATGCTGCTGGTGGGACTAGGTGTGGCTGGACTCCTGGGGGTAATCCTGCTCTTCCTGACGGGCGTTGTGACACGCCAGATTGTGTTTCCGGTACTGCAATTGATCCACGCTTCGGAGCAGGTGGGCCGGGGAGATCTCCAGCCCGTCTTGCCGCCCATGGTCGATAACGAGTTCGGAGTTCTTTCCCGCAGTTTCTCCCATATGACCGCTGCCCTGCGCCGCGAACGGGAAGAAATGGCGGCCCTCACCCGGTTTTCGGAAGCGGTCAAACAGTGCACCTCGGAGCGAGAAGTCTACGATCTGATCCTGTATTCTCTCAAGGAGCGTTTTCAGCCCCGGCAAGTGATCATTTTCAAATTGACCTCCCCGGAAAACTTCCTGGAGCCTGCCGCCTTCCTCGTGCCGCTTCCCCGGGAGATTGGGGCTTGGCCGGTGATCGACGAGCCGCAGAACTGCAAGGCCATAAGATCGGGACGCCACTTCCACGTGAACGACGTGACGATGGAGCCGCTCTGCCCGTCGGAGTTCCTCCTTCCTACGGAGGGGAGCTACTATTGCGGGCCCCTGATTGCGGGCGGCATCATCATTGGCTCGGTGCGGATGGAGGCGGCCAAGGACCTTTGGACGCCAGACCGCGAGCGACTGCTGGAGAGTTATCTGAGCGGGGCGGCCTCGGCGCTTTCCAACCTGCGCCTGCTCGCGACCATGAAGCAGCAGGCTAACATTGACATGCTCACCGGGCTTTACAACCGGCGNNTATTTCGCCAAGGCCGTCACGGCCCCCATGCGTGAGACCAACCTGGTCGCTCGTTACGGGGGCGAGGAATTCGCCGTGATTCTGCCCGACACCACCGTCCAGGCCTGCCAACTTGTGGCCGAGCGGATCCGCAAGGTGGTCATGTTGATGGTGGTGCCGTCAAACACCGACAAGCCCCTTCCCCAGGTCACCGTGAGCATGGGAATTTCGGTCTTCCCCGACCACGGGCAAACTATGGAAGAGGTGATTCAGGCTTCCGACAAGGCTCTCTATGAGTCCAAGCGCGGCGGCCGCAATCGCATCACGGTTTACGCTTCCCAGGAAACCCCGGCGAGATAGCCCCCGCGACCTGCTTATCGGGTTAATTTGGTTTTTTGTAGCGGCGGTCTATGACCGCCGGGTTTTGATTCCATAGATTTCGGCGCTCATAGAGCNNCCAGGCTGTGCTAAGATGCTCAATCTGAGTTGAGTTCCCATGAGCCTGGAAACTGCCCGCAAGGTGCTGGAAATCGAAGCGAGGGCGCTGAGTGATCTTGTGGCCCGCCTGGACGAGAGATTCACGCACGCCGTGGACCTGCTGATGGGTTGCCGGGGGCGCGTGGTGGTCACGGGCATGGGGAAGTCCGGGCTGGTGGGGCAGAAGATTTCCGCCACGCTGTCGAGCACCGGGACGCCCTCTTTCTTCCTGCATCCTGCCGAAGCCTTGCACGGTGACCTGGGACGGCTGGTGCGACATGACGTTTTGCTGGCGCTCTCCTATAGCGGCGAGACGGAGGAGTTGTTGCGCCTGCTCGATACCGTCAAGCGCCTGGATATCCCGCTGATTTCTTTGACGGGGAGCCTTTCATCCACCCTGGCACAGGCCAGCGACGTGCTGATCGACATGAGCATCCGCCAGGAGGCGTGCCCGCTGGGCTTGGCCCCCACGGCCTCCACGACCGCCATGCTCGCCATGGGCGATGCACTGGCGATGGCGGTGCTGGAGAAACGCGGCTTCAACGAAGAGGATTACGCGGCGCTTCACCCGGGCGGCGGACTGGGGGTGCGGCTGCGCCGCGTCGAGAACATTATGCACACGGGCGAGCAGGCGCCCGCCGTCGCCCCGGAAACCTGCTTGCCCGACGTCATCTATGAAATGAGCCGGAAGGGTTTGGGACACGCGGCGGTGGTAGAGGCTGACCGCCGGCTGCTGGGAATCATCTCAGATGGCGATTTGCGCCGCGTGTTGCAGCGCGAAGGGCCCCGGGCGTTGAGTCTGACGGCGCAGGATTGCATGACGCGCTTCCCCGTCACTATCCACCGCAAAGAGCTGGCCACCAAGGCGCTCAGCCTGATGGAGGGACGCAAGATCACCTCCTTGCTGGTTGTCGATACCGAAGGCAGGCTCGAGGGCGCTCTGCACATACACGATTTGTGGACGACTCAGATGTTCTAAACACAAACCCGCTGGGGCACACCCGCCCGGCGGCATTCCAAACTTTGCTGCGAGAGTCACAACTACTCCTATGCCAAAATTCTCCCAAAAGCTGCTTGTACGTGCCAAGAAAATCAAGCTGTTGCTGATGGACGTGGACGGAGTCCTCACCGACGGAAACATCTACTACCTGCCGCGCCCCGGCGGCGGCATGATCGAAACCAAGGGCTTCCACTCCCGGGATGGTCTAGGCATCCGCCTGGCCCATTATGCCCAGCTCAAGACCGGCATTATTACCGGGCGCAGCTCGCCGGTCATCGAATTCCGCGTGAAGGAACTGGGAATCCATTTCCTGGAGCAGAACGCCCTAGAGAAGCTCGCGCCCTATGAGAGGATCCAGCAAGCGGCCCAGGTGCAGGACGAGGAAGTGTGTTACGTCGGCGACGACATCGTGGACCTGCCCCTTCTTAAACGGGTGGGACTGGCCGTGTGCGTGTCGGATGGTGACGAGTTCCTGCGGCGGCACGTCCATATGTGGACTCAACGCCGGGGCGGCCGAGGGGCGGTGCGCGAGGCCATCGAGCTGATCCTGACGGCCCAGGGGAAGTGGGACGCCATCCTGAAATCCTACCTGCGCGGTGACCGCTCGCTCGACCTCAAGCGCACCGACAGAACTGCCTGAGCCCATCTGGGGGGTTCGTAAAGGCTGCGGCGGGCCACGAGGAATCGGCTATTCGCCTTGCGTAACCGGGCAGGGTGCTGAAAAACATGGTACGGCGACTTTGCGTCGCTATCGCCGGATTGATTCTATTGCCGTTCTGGCGATATAGAGTCGCCGCTACGCTGCCAGGGATTTTTCAGCAACCTGCCAGCTCCTCCGCTCGTTGGGGCAGCAGCGGGATGCGCTCGGGGCGTGGTCGAATCTCAAGGCGCACTGAAAATGATTTTCTCCTGGGGGTCCAGCAGGACCAAGGCGGGGCCGGCCGGGTTAACTGCCATTCCGGCGCGGATTTTCCCGTCGGCATCGCAGAGGCCCAGGGCTGGTCCGTCACTGGTCACCGCGAGGCCCGCGCGCCGCTTCTCATTCGCATCGTAGCAGGCGAAGACAGGGCCCATCTCCTCTACTCCCAGGGCCATGCGGGCTTTGCCGGCGGCATCGCGGAGGCGCAGTGAGGGTTCGCCCCCTTGCAGGTTGAGTCGGATTCGCGCTTCTCCATTCGCATCGAACAAGGCCAGGTTTGTTCCCGCCGAGGAAGCGGTTATTTCCGTGCGCTGCTGAGGCTGGCCTCCTTGCACGACGAGTCCGGCCAGGTCTTTCGTCGTATATAGCCAGGATTGTAACTGGCCTTTCTCATCGAAGAGGACGAAGGCGGGTCCGCTGGAGCCCAGACCGACCGCCAATCTCCTGTTTCCCTCCGCGTCATAGAGGCTCAGGCTCGGCCCATTGGGAGTCATGCCGAGCACGGCGCCGGCGTTCCCTTTTTCGTCCCGGAGAACGAATTTCTCCGCTTCCACAACCCGCTGCGATCCCTCCGCGGCCATCATCAGAAAACCGCCTGCGACCCCTGCCAGGATGACGAGTGCTCCTTGGGTGCGAGCCCCTTTCGCTGCACCGGACCCATTAACCAGCAGGAAGACAGCAAGGCAAAGCACTGTCAGAAGCAGGATTCTCTTTCCTGTCGCCTGCGTGAGCAGTTCCCGAACAAACTCGTGGCCGGCTTTCCGTTGTGTCATGTTTGCTCCTCGATCTCGGTATGATAGCACTTACCCCGATTCCCGTCGCAGGGGCTCGCCTGAGCCTGGGAACTTCAGCGAGCAGCTTCATTCTATCGGTGTTCTAGGCGTGAACTCCTGAGACTGTGAGGCGCGGGAGATACCGCTGTAGTGAGATTTCCCCGCCGGCCAATGCCTGGGTCACCCTGCGAGGGTGCAACTGGCGCACCGCGTCTCTCGGGAGCGAGTCAGCAGTGAGTTTTGTGACTGAAATGTGTGCCTTGTGCGTCCACTGTACCAAGGTACAAGTGAGCACAAGGCACACACGGAGGAGGGACTAGCGAACTGACTTGCGCCGCTTAAAGGCTACTCCGACTAGCCCGATGACCAAGAGACTGACCGTACCTGGCTCAGGAACAGCCGACCAGGACTGCCACTTGCCTCCCTGAGATCCATCTAACCCGAGGGAACCACCGGTGGTTACCTGAACCAGCATGTCCTGGTAGTCTTTGTCCGAAACGGGGAACGGTAGGTCTTCCATCCCAATCCAATAATTGGAGATCGGGTCGAAAACCACAAAATGCTGGTTAGAGGTTTCACCCGACGGATTCAGCGAAGCTTGTGTGAACCAGGTTTCGTTTACCCCCGGCGACGAATCAGTCAGATAAAAGCCATAGTTACCCGCCGGCAACGTCGCTGTGGATCCGGGGGCTGCGGTGCCTTGGAACAGCACTCCCGAGATTGCAGGATTCGCGGGGTTGTACCAGCCGAAGGTGTCGAATGGAGTGTTGGTGCCTGCCCCCATGGCAAAGGTGAAAGTAAGGGTCTGGGTGGAACTCAAATAGAAATTCGGGTCGGCGCCTCCGTTGGAGAGCTGCCAAAACGGCTTTGCCCCCGGAGCGCCCGCGCCCAACCCCGTGCAACTGCCCGAGCTCGTCAGGCAGTAACCCACGTTCATCCCCGAACCATCCCAAGACGGGTTGTCCCAGAAGAAATTCCCGCTGTTATTCAGGTCAGAAGCATTGGAGGCTGAGGGTGCTGCTAGGAAGATGAGTACGGTTGCCAACAAAAGCAAAATCCATTCACTGCGATATACATTCATAGTGGTTGTCCCTGGGTTTATTAGTAATCTCCAGTTTTGTTAGTCAGCAATTTAGGGTCCAAACTCTCAGCGCACTACTATCTCTTTTAGAATGTGCCTGACCACTCGAACCCCGCCCCGAGGGTTTGGGGTGAGTGTGCAATTCTCTTCTCAATTGCTGAAAGGTTATTCATTTATGCCGAGAGCTTCATTCACTTGCTGCGTTGAGAGACGCAGGCTTTATATATTAATGCATCTTGGTGGATTATCCATATAGCAAATCTCAGACGGGGCTTTACAGGCTGCGGGAAAACGCTTCCCTGCTGTCATTCTTAGCGAAGCGAAGGATCTCGCCCTGTGTATTTTCAATGTAATGCGAGATTCCTCGTTGCCTGCGGCTCCTTCTCAGAAACTTACTTTGGCGCTGGGGCCGCCGTCAGGGTGATGACGAGGCCTAAATCTTTGGCCTTCTTTTGCATCCAGTTGATTTGCTGTTGTTGATAGCGCTGCTGGTAGAACTTCATGCCTTTGTCGACATAGTCCT
>PMYF01000650.1 GCA_003171295.1 Acidobacteriota bacterium
GCCGGAACAAGAAGCCTGAGAGAAAGCTGATAATTTTATCGATGGTTTTCATTGACCCTCCGGACCCGCTGAATAGGTCCCAATGATTTCCTGGGCCATGCGCAGAATCGTCATCTTTAGCCGCTGCCAGCCCGAGGTTTCCTTCTTGAACTCTTCTGCCTGCGCGATGATATTGAAGGCGTCTTGAATCGTCTTCCACTCTTCATCTTCACACCAGAACCCACCCAGCTCTCGCCACCTCCCTTTGGGGTGGCTATCGAAGACCCGAAAACTTTCTTCGAGGGCGGCGCGGTACTCCGGCAGGTCCATAGTCTTGCCTGCTGCGACGATCTCAGCCGTGGGGGCCTTGTGGGTTTCCCTCACCATGCGCGCGAGCGCGGTGGCGTTTGTGATGCCCATGTCCTCGACCTGCGCTATGGGGACGTGGGGAAGCAGGTGCTCGGCCACGCTGATGGCGTTGTAAATCTGGGTCTTCTTGCGCTTTAACGCGTCCTCCAGGTCCACCATGTAGGAGCCGAAGGATTGGTATCCCATCAAATACCAGTAGCGCTTGGACCGCAGTTCGTAGACCAATGCCCCCAGGTGTACGAAGCCGCGAAGGAACACGTCGTAACTGCTGCGGAGTTGGAGGATGGTGGTGGATATTTCCTTGCGCAGCTCTTCGGCCCGCTGCTTGTCCTCGGAGCTGAATTGAACCGGTGTTAGGACTTCTGGCTTAATAATTTCAGTTCCCATTCATCCTCGTTGGCTCGGCACTGGCCCTGATGCCATGACAAATTTCAGGGGGCCGTTTTCAAACAAGACTGGACGCGTGGTGTCTTCAATTTTGATGACGACGTCGCCTTTACACAGGTTGAAAAAGGTGGTTAGAAAGCTGTGCCGGAAACAAAACCGGTCTTCCAGAACGTCAAAGTCGGAGTCGAAGTTGGGGTCGTAAGTTTTTCCGGTTACCGGAAGGGTGTTGGAACCCCCGGTTACGTCGAGTTTAGCACTGTCATTTGTCAGCGTGATCAACACATTGGCTTGCGGGTCGTCCAGCACGGAACTGAGCATATCGAGAGAGGAAAGCATTTCCTCGGCTTTCACCGTATACTCGCGTTTGATATTCACAGGAATCACCTTCTCGTACTCGGGGAACTTTGCGCTGGTCTTTCGCGCCACCATCCTGGCAGTGCCGGTGTCGATCACCAGACTGGTCTCGTCGGTGAAGATATGGAACGTGTCCCCAGGCAACTTGCAGATGGCCTCCGCTGCTCGTTGGGAAATCAGCAGACCCGCAGAAAGCTGCGGAGTAGCGGCGGGCTCCCCAGCTTGGGTTGCGACGATCAGACGGAGGCCGTCTGTCGCTACAGCGCGCAGCCCGACCCCGACTACAGCCGTGACGAGGATCGAGCTGTACGCTCCCCCGGCAGCCACCGTCAGTGCCTGGTTTATGACCGGCACAAGCGCAGTGGCGGGGACTGCCTGGGGATTCTTGAACGCCTTCATGGGCGGCGCGGGGGCAGCCGTGGTTGGAAGTTCAAATTGTGACGAGCCAAACACCAGGCGAAGGAGCCTCTTATCCGGCAGAGTTGAGAGTTGAATGTCCCCCCTGGCGTGCGTCAGAATTGCGTGCAGTTTCTTGGCATCCACGCGTAATCTCAGGTTGTCAGTGTCACCGGCCTTCAGGTAGTCGGCGGCCAGCGCGATGTCTAAGTCGCTGTCCTGCCCGTACAGTAGGCCGCCTCCCAAGTCAAGCACAACCAGAACGTCGGAGCCTTTCAAGACAGAGTAAACCGTCTTCAGGGAATTCTTGAAGCCTGAGACGTTGGATTTTTCAATCAGCATTATTCCACTCCATTACCATTGTAGCACAACTGGCCGGTTTGTCCGCCATCTATTTTTGGCACCTGCGCCCCGCTGATTTCCCGGAAGGTAGCGGTCGCCCCGTTGAAGAATAACGTCTGCATCGTGCTACCGTTACCCTTGAACCTGGCCCCCAGCATGTGGACTTCGGTCTCGGGGTTATAGTCGTCCATGGGCGGGTTGGCGGGGTCCTTCTCACGAATCCAGTCGCGGTGGATTGCGTATACCGCGTCGGCGTCAGACGAGAACGACTCAGAGCCCTTGGCGTCGGTGATGTGGACCATCTTTCCCCGGTTGGCGGCGGTTGCCTTGCGCGGCTGCCCGACGACGATGAA
Source organism: Acidobacteriota bacterium (assembly GCA_003171295.1). Classification (GTDB taxonomy): domain Bacteria; phylum Acidobacteriota; class Terriglobia; order UBA7540; family UBA7540; genus Bog-366. The sequence continues at coordinate 2,181 of PMYF01000650.1, forward strand.
TTTTATCTTGTAAGTCCCGGCCATGTTTTTGATGCGCTGCATGGCATTTGCCTGGGCCTGGACTTCATCTTTTTCATTCCGGCAGATGAAGTGGATGTGGTCGAGAACCACCACGGTTATGCCGTAGCGCCGGATGGCGTCTTCAATCAGATCGAGCACCGGCGTGACTGTGGTTAACGATTGGTTGCGCCCGATGTAGTACTGAATGTTTTCGCGTGTCATGATGGCGCAAGCCTCCATCATGTCCTCGTGCGTGAGGTTGTTCCGGTTGCGCTGCAGGAGGTACGCAGCCATGAGCCCGACGTATTCATCGGGGCTCAACTCGACCTGGTAGTTGAGCACGACTTCCCCGTGGAACCGCGCGGCGTGCAGAGTAGCGTTCATCATAAAGGTGGTCTTACCCATCTTAGTGTTGTGCGTTACTACATAGTCGTTGACTAAAAATAAACCAGTCGGGTTATCAACCGCCAAGCAGGTACATGGGGCGCTTCCGTCCGGCGTAATTGAGACAACGTTTTTGTGCTTTCTCTTTTTTTCTAGACGTAACTGCCAGCGTTTTAATTTTCGTAGAACAGAAAAAGGAACAACGTCGTCAGGCACCCAGATATTTACGGCGAATCCTGCATTTTTCTGCGGCTTAACTGTTGCGTATCCTCCCAGAGACCGAACAAGCGTTGCTGTATCTTGCGCCAAGCGTGGCGACATGCTGAAATAACTGATAGTGCCGTTTTTAGCGGCACTGCCGTCTGTGTCTAACAGCCCCTGTAG
>PMYF01000296.1 GCA_003171295.1 Acidobacteriota bacterium
GCCACCAACGTGATGCGGAATCTTGGAATTATCGGGTTCATCGCCACGTTCATCCTGGACGTCGGCAAAGGAATCGCGGCCGTGCTGCTTGCCGGCCGCCTGACGGCAGGCGATCCGCGTTGGATCGCCGCATCCGCGGTCGGCGCCATCCTGGGCCACTGCTTTCCGGTTTGGCTGAGATTTCGCGGAGGAAAAGGAGTGGCGACCGGCGTGGGCGTCTTCATCGCGCTCGCACCCCTCGAAGTAGCGCTGGTGCTCGTCATCTTCGCCCTCGTGGTAGCGATCTGGCGCTACATCTCCCTCGGTTCGATCGTGGCCACCGCGGCATTTCCGATTCTGGTATATTTCATGAAACATCCCCCCCTGGCCATCGTGCTGGGCGCGGCGGGCAGCGCGATCGTCATTATCGCCCGGCACGAAGCGAATATCCACAGGCTCTGGAGCGGGACGGAGAGTAAAGTGGGGAAGAAGAAAGCAGCAGGCAGTCGGCAGTAGGCAGCAACACGAATGGCTTCTTCGCGGTTTGACTTGTCACTCGTCACCCGTCACTTGTCACTGTTTCAATGAAACGCATCGCCATCATCGGCGCAGGAAACTGGGGCACGGCACTGGCGGCGACCCTCGCCCATGGGGGCCATCGAGTGACCCTGTGGGCTTATGAGCCGGAGGTTGTCGAGAGCCTCCGGTCCCGGCATGAAAACGCGCTCTTCCTGCCGGGGATCAAGCTACCGGAAAGCATTGCCGCCACCGGCGCGTTGACCGAGGCGCTGGCCGGGGCAGAAATCGTTCTGACGGTGATGCCCTCGCATGTTTGCCGAGCGCTCTATGAGCAAATGCTGCCTCATCTGGGACCCGAAATGGTCTTCGTCAGTGCCACCAAGGGGATTGACGCCGAGCGCCTGATGCGGATGAGCGAAGTCATCCGGAGCATAGTGGGAAGCCGGTTCCCGCCCCGCTTGTCGGTACTCTCCGGGCCCAGTTTCGCCCGGGAAGTCTTGCGCCGCGATCCTACGGCAGTCGTGGTGGCCTCAGACGATCGCGAGGCCGCGCAGATCGTGCAGCGAGAGTTCTCCTCGCGCGCGCTGCGGCTTTACACCTCCGCCGACGTGGTAGGAGTTGAACTGGGGGGTTCGGTAAAAAACGTCATTGCCATCGCCGCCGGCGTCGTGGAAGGCCTGGGACTAGGGCACAATCCTACCGCCGCTTTAATCACCCGAGGCCTGGCGGAGATGACTCGCCTGGCGTGCGCCTGCGGGGCAAGGCGCGAGACGCTGGCGGGCCTGGCCGGCATGGGGGATTTAGTGCTGACCTGCACCGGCGAGCTTAGCCGCAATCGCACGGTGGGCGTCGAACTCGGCAAGGGACGCAAGCTGGATGACATCCTCGGCTCCATGCGCATGGTTGCCGAAGGCGTGAAGACCACCCAAGCCACGGTGGCCCTGGCGGCCCAACATCACGTGGAAATGCCCATTACCCAACAGGTCCACCGGATTCTGGAAGGAGAGGTTTCACCGCGCGAAGCCATCCGGGAACTCATGGAACGCTCCTTGAAAGAAGAATCGTAGGGGTGGCCCCGGATGTCCGCCCCCCGGGCTTTAGTTCGCTGCCACAGCGATGGCCTGCCCGCAAAAGCGGTCGAAGGCACGAATCAGGTCTCCGGCGATTAAATAGGAGTCGCGGCCTTCGATATCCTTCCGTTCGAGCATGAAGACGAGTTTGCCCTCGCGCAGCAAAGCAATGGCAGGCGAAGAGGGCGCGTAGCCCGCAAAATAGCTCCGGGCTTGGGTGGTCGCAGCGGCATCCTGGCCCGCAAAAACCGTGGCCAAAACCGCGGGGCGTGCGTTGTGCCCAAGGGCGAGTGCGACGGCAGGCCGGGCTCGGCCCGCTGCGCACCCGCAAATCGAATTCACCACCACCAGGACGGTATCGTTTGTACCACCCAGCAGCGCGTCCACCTCCGCAGCAGAGCGCAATTCCCGGAAGCCCACGCGGGTGAGTTCCTCTCTCATCGGCTGCACCATTTCTTCTGGATACATCTTTAGCCTCCTGATAGCCGTGGCCGGCCATGGGACATCAGCCCCATTCCTTGTGGGAGTAACCTGCCCTCAGCTTTTCCCATTCGAGATTTCTGCGTTGCCCTGTAGAACCGAAAGGGACATTATATCACTTGTTGAATCTCCCCGTACATGGAGAAACAACCCCAAGAACCACCGGCAGGCGGCGAAGTTAAGGCCCTCTGCATGCTTTGAGGAATGCGCATTAGCAGGCTTGAAACTCGGAACCTGGCTATTTGATACCAAGTTGCTTTCATGGAGANNGCGAAGCGTCATATTAGGTTCGTGACCGTTCATGACCCCTCACCCGGCCCGCGCCGGCTGGTGAAAGCGCCGGTCGCGCCCACCCTCTCCCCAGGGGAGAGGGTGGACCGCGCAGCGGGCCGGGTGAGGGGTCATGCCTTGTCAGTGAAACCTCCCCAGCTCTAAACCATTGGGCTATTGCTTTCATGCCCATGATTTCCTAAGATGCACCTTTAAGGGCCGTAAATGAGACCTGAGAGAAGAAGGCGCGTCCGCATCCTGTATGTCATCCTGCTGGTCCTGATCGGCATCAGCGTGCTTCCGCTGTGGTTTTACGGATCCAAGATGATGTCCATGAACAGGGAAAACATGGAGACGAAGGAAAGGGAAGTCCAATACATCACCTCCATGTCCCTTTCGCAGTTCACCTCGCTTTACATGGAGAACCTGAATCAGCAGTTGAAAGAATTCTTCGACGTGGTGGCGCCGCTGGCAACGCACATCCCCGCCACGAAGTATCCCAAGGATTCCGGCCTGCGCACAGCGCTGGAGGGTTTCGTGGCCGACCGGCCCGCGGTGCTTTATGCCACGGTGCTCAATGACCAGGCGCGCGGGGTGCAGGCGGGCAACTTCAACGCCGCCGCCGACGCCTTCCTGCGCAAAGCTCTGGAGGCAGCGTACCTTGCCGCCCGGCAGGGACAGGAGTATCGCAGCAATCCCATCACGGTCTTTCGCTCCGGTGCAAACGAACCGGTCATGGTGATGGCGGAACCGATCCGGCTGGGAAACCAGTTCCTAGCGATGGTTGGCGAGGTGGTTACCTTGCGGCCCATTACGGTCCAGTTGGAAGATACCAATCGCCGTTTCGGCCTGGACGCGTACATCGTGGACAACTCGGGCCGGCTGGTGGCCTCCTACGATCCCGACAAGGTGGCAGGGATGGATATGGTGGCCATTCCCATCGTGCAGAAGTTTCTGGGCTGGGGTGGACGAGCACGCGTCGCGGAGAACTCCCAGTTTGACGTGCAACAGGGCAACCAGATGGTCGCCATGCTCGGCACCTATGCACCGACCCAGAAGCTCGGTTGGGGAGTAATCGTCCAGCGCAAGCTCAGTGAAGCGTATTTCACCGTGAATGAAATGCGCAAGCAAACCTTCCAGTTGGGCCTGCTGCTGGTATTGATCTGCCTGGTGATCGCCATCCTGGCCGCCAGGACCATCACCTATCCCATCGACCTGCTCACCCGGACGGCCCGCTCCATTGCCCAGCGCGACTTCACCCAGCGCGCCGAGATCCGCAGCCGCACCGAGATTGGCGAGCTCGCGGAAACCTTCAACCAGATGGCCGAGGACATCCAGCACCACATCGGCGACCTGAAGATGGCCTCGGAACAGAACCGCCAGCTCTTCATGGAAGCCATTGAGATGGTCGCGGCCGCGGTCGATGCCAAAGACCCTTACACCAAAGGCCACTCCGGGCGCGTGGCGCAATATTCCGTGATTCTGGCAAGAGAACTGGGCCTGCCGGAAGAAGAAGTTGACAAAGTCCGCATCGCGGCCACCCTGCACGATGTCGGCAAGATCGGAATCGAAGACCGCGTGCTGAAAAAACCCGGCGTGCTCACCAACGAAGAGTTTGAAATCATGAAGCGGCACACGGTGATGGGTTATGAGATTGTGCGCCAGGTGAAACAACTGACGGAGATGCTGCCGGGCATCCGCTGGCATCACGAAGCCCTGAACGGCCGCGGGTACCCTGACGGCATCCAGGGGGATGACCTGCCGCTCATCGTGCGCATCATCGCCGTGGCCGATACCTTCGACGCCATCACCACCGACCGGCCCTACCAGGT
>PMYF01000405.1:0-518 GCA_003171295.1 Acidobacteriota bacterium
GTCCCACCGAGCGTTGCAGGCCGTGAAAACCTGTGGACGTGCCAAATAGGTCTGCGGTCCATTCTCTTTTACCGCTCCGAGCCAACGCATTTCTCCTTTATTTTCATCAACATAATGGAAGAGTGGCTATAAATCGTTTGTTTTCATTAACATCATGGAAAGCCAATAAACCGACAATTTTTCTACATGTGTTTTCAATAACATAATGGAACTTACCTTCATTTTTTCCCCCCGCGTTTTTTAGCTAGCCTACACCAACAATAGACTAACCATTGTAGTTTTAATGACATAGATTTTTGCAATATTTTCGCTGTACATCGCTAACCCCTTTTGTTTCTGATACATCATGGAAAGCCGCGGTGTTTTCCAATGCTTCCATCTGACGCTCCTGGCGTTGCATCCTGGGCGTTGCCCAGGGCTGTGATGGGCCGCCGCTTCGGGGCTGAGCCGCCAAGATCTGTTCGGATATTTCCAGTTTTTCTGCTAGGGACGTGGAAACCTCTCTTCGTTTCCTCCCG
>PMYF01000405.1:569-9457 GCA_003171295.1 Acidobacteriota bacterium
ACAGCGCGTAGCGCGGGACTCCCGCGCTTGCCTGGTCCCCTCCTGGTTCAGGAGGGGACCAGGTGGTGGTCGAGCCAGCGTACCGGCTTTTCTCGCCCGCCCCGTTCAATGAGGGCCATGAATCGTTGACCCATCCGTTCAACCGAGGCGTCATTCCCGTGGAAGGGATGACCGCGGCACGTGATCTTTCGCGGTCATCCCGACAACCTTCTTTGGGTGTGGAACGCGAGGATGATGATTCCCAGCAGGCCGGAGAGGGGAATAAATCAGGCAGCGGTGGCGGCCACAAAATCTTCCGGCCGGTGCTCTCGGGAATACCGAACCATGGCGTGGAGGTTCTCGGCGGGAGTCGTGGGCGGTACTTCACAACCGGTGCCCACCACATGGGCCTTCCCGCAAATCTGGTGACAGCGGCGGGAGGCCTCGTAGACATGCTCGGGAGTTCCTTCCAGCATGTCGGTGATCGTCGAGACATTGCCCAGGATCACCCGGTCAGGCCCCAAACCGGCGCGCGCCGCGGCCAGGTTTGTGGGTGAATCCAGTTCGAAGATCTGCACCGGCAACTGCTTCATTTGCGGAATCAGGGAGTCGGTGTTTCCGCACATGTGCAGCCGGACGATAACCTCTGGGTGCGCCTTGCGGATGGACTCGACCACACGCAATTGCCTGGGAAACAGGAATTCCCGGTAATACCGGGGGCCCATCATGCTGGCGGCCGCATCGCTCATACCCATCGTATCGGCTCCGGCCTGAATTTGCGCCGGGGCGTAAGCGATGGCGACGTCAGCGGTGAAATCGAGCAAATCATGAAGGAAGGGGGGATCGTCCACGAAATCGGTCATCACATGAGTCAGGCCGCGCAATTCGGCAGCGAGCGCCAAAGGACCTTCAACCCATCCCACGATGGAAACTTCGCCAGCGAACTCCGCGTGCATCGCTTCAATCCCTTTGATCCGGTCGTGCATCCGGCCACCGCCGAGCGGGTCAGGAATTCGGAAGGACTTGAGGCGAGATTTGTCGAGCAGCGCCGCTCTGGCTTCAAAAATAGCCGGCCCCTGGTCTTCGTACCAGTTGATGCTTCCTTCCCCGGCAATGTCGAAGACTTCCCGTGCCGGGTCGGAGCAAGTCAGCAGACAGTCGATGCCGAAATCATGGACCAGCTTGCTCTGCGCGGCGGCCATCTTTCTTCCATCTTTAGTGTACTCAATGAAGGGAATCCCCAGGTGCCGAGCGGCAAACATCATGATCACCGGCTGTACAGGTAAGTGATCGACCGGCTTGCCAGCGACGAGTGCGTGGATTCTCTCGATAGAACGCATAGAAGGCCTCCTGTGGGTCTAATCCCTTAGGGCCGAGCAATTCGAATGCCTCAATCCAAAACCCACATGTTATCTGACGGATCAGCGGGAAACCAGTTCCTTCTTCGTAATCTCGGAAAGGATGTGGCCGATGAGATTATGCACTTCTTGAATCCGTGGCGTGGCCGCGGCCCAACCCAGAGGACGGCCCGGGCACAGTCCCGGAGGGGATCGCGGGTGGCACATTGCCATTTATCTATGCACCTCACGAACACGCGCAACATCTCTGTCACCGCGACCTATCGATAGCCTGCCCTGGCTACTTAACGGCCGCCGACATAAAAGGCGACGTCGGCGCCCCCCGCAATAACTCAGCATTTTCATGCTGCGCTTCCCCTGACCCGGGCAGGCCCAGGAAGCGCGGCCCGCCATCTTGAGATTTACATATGGGGTGGGTCTCGAACAATCCTTGCCAGGGCAAGGACTTTAGAGCTAATCGTCAGCGGTGTCCGTTTGGCAGCATCCAAGTTGATCTCAAAATGCACCTTGTTCTCTTCAATCGTGAAGTTGATGATGCCGCCACGTTCGGCGAACCCTTTGGTCTCCCCGATCGTGAGAACATAGGAACCTTTCAGGCTGTCGACGATGCTTGCCACCTGTCTGGATTCAGGTGCAGTCACAAAAACCATATGGCAAGCTCGCAAGTTCGCTCCTCGCTTAACCCCCTTGATCACTATAGGATGTTTATCAATAGATCGGCTGCGAAGATCCTGCTCATGATCAGGATCAAAGGGATCCTGCCCGGCGACGCACACCACGAAGGGCGTATTGGCTTGCGGGAAGGCGTCGGAGGGCCACTGGACGAACTGTGTAAAATTATAGAGAAATGCAAGCTTGATGCGGTATTGGGCATTGTCCTCGCTCTGGGCACGAACGAGTGGGGGCGCCGCCAAGATGAGCCCCCAGGCAGCCAGGAGCAACCCCCCCCGGCAAACGAGGCGAGCGCCGGCCGGGGCGAGAAGCCCACTCCCCCGCCGAGTTGCCGAATTGCGTGGCCATTGCCTGCTGGTCTTCATGGAAGGCTAGAAGTGGTATCCGACTTTCACTCGGAAATTCCGGCCATCTTGATAGATCACGTCCTGCCGGTGCTCCTCCCCGGCAGGGTCGCCATAGCTCTGGTCAAAAATGTTGTAGATGCTCACCGAAACCTCCCATCCCCTCGCGGCCTTCCGGCTGAAGAGCGTGAGACTGGGCACGACGTAGGCTCCGGCATAATTCCCCTCCACGGTTCTTCTTCTGCTGACGTAGGTAAGGTTCATGCTGGCGAAGAGTTGTTTGTGAAGAAGCGATACACATAGGTTGGCGTGGGCCAGTCCGTGCGGAGAGTTGGGCAAAGGACTACCGGTGCTCCCCTCCTTGGCAGTTTGAAAACTGAAGCTGCCACCGGCTTCCAGACCGAAGGGTAGCTTTTTTTTCAGCGCCAACTCCAACCCTTGCATATTAACGCGTTCGCTGTTGCGATAAACAATCAGCCCCGTGGAGGGGTCCTCCTGCTGGCTGATGAGCCCACGGATGGGATAGAAGTAGCCGGAGGCTGTCAGACGGAAGTTATGCTGAAGGGACTGCTCCAGCACGAGTTCGGTAGTCCTGACGGTTTCGGGCCTCAAGTGCAGGTTAGGCTCGCTCCCGGCACCATAGTCGTACAATTCGTAAGCATTAGGAGCACGAAACGCCTGACCGTACAGGAGCTTTAGCGTGGTTTTCGCAAAGGGGCTGTAAATAAGGGCTGCGCGCGGATTGGTAGTGCCGCCAAACGTCGAATAATGGTCATAGCGTAATCCCAGGTCGAGAACAAGATTGCTCCGCAAGGGGATCGAGTCCTGGGCGTAGACGGCCCAAATACTGGATGTCCTGCGGTCGTTCAAGTACTGGAAGAATGGCTGGAGGTCATAGTTCTCCTGGTCCTGTTGGAAGTTATCGCGGTATTCCGTCCCCACGATGAGGGTCTGTTTATCCCAGAGCTTTTTTGAAACATCGAACTCTGCTCCCCACCATTGCCCCGCGCCGAGGTCTCTGTTCACGACCCGGGAAGGCCCACCCGATTGCGATCTATCATAGGGGTAGCTGCCGTCATAGCTGTACTGATCGTAGTAAAGACGGGCCCTATAGCCCCAGTCGCTGCCGAACTTGTGGTCGTACTTCAGGTCAAGGTATGCTCGGACATCGATGGTACGCGACCCGGGATCATTGAAAATCGTTCCGAAAGAGGCAGTGGGGATAACCTTTTTCCTCCATCCATAGACTCCCTGCAGTGCGAGCCCATGGAAGGAAAGGTTCGCGAATACCTGGCGATACTGATCACCGTCAACATCATGAGCGATACCGTGATTAGTGCCGGGAGCGTCAAACTCGGGGAAATACAGACGCTGGTGGCCCTGGCTGTCATAGAAAGAAGAGGAAAGCAGCATCTCCAAACCGTTCCGGAACCAGTTGCCGTAACTTACGTGCGTTTTGAACGTACCGTAGCTGGCCAGTTCGCCCGACGCGGTCAGGTTCCTGGCGTTGCGGGCTCGTTTGGTGATGACGTTGATGACCCCGAGGAACGCGCTGGCTACGTACAGGGAAGAGTTCGGGCCGCGAATCACTTCCACCCGGTCGATCAGATCAACGTCAATGGGAAACTCGGTTCCGATAAGGGCCTGTTCATAGATGTTGTCGTTCGATCGGTGGCCGTCCACCAGCAGCAGGACGCGGCTGTTATAGTCGCCAGGACGGCCAAAGCCGCGAATTCCCAGATAGCTATAGTTGCGGTCATAGCTCACATAGAAGCCGGGCACGCTCTGCAGGATTTCCGCCAGGGTGCGGTAACCATATTTGCGGATATCATCTGAGGTGATGATCGTGATCGAGGCGGGCGCCTCCGTGACCTTTTGCTTGTACCCCGAGGCTCCGTACACCGAATCGACGTCGATCTCCAGCAGGTCCTCGATGCTCATCCCGATCAGATTCGGGGAAGGTGGCGCGTCCTGAGCTAGTAAGCATCTTGCGGTGAAAGTGCACAACAGCGATAAACAGAGCAGGCGGAGAGCCGGCCGGATCATGCGCCGCATGAAGCTCCGTGGCGGGATGAAGGTGATAAGCTTATCCCCGCCCAGGGGGTCACCAGGAGCGCGGGCGGGTGCACATTCCTCCGCGCGCTCATCGGGGCGGGGCGAACGATACCAGCCGTGGTTAAACCTCTGCACTTTGAGCCTCGACATGCGATCCTCACAGGGAAACATCGGCGGACCTGTGAGACAACATTAAGCAGTTGATGCGTCGCGGAGCGGGTCTTAAACAAATCTAATGTGCGGCGGCTTCCCTGATTGTGTTCGGCGTGCGGCGCGGGTTCTCGATCAGCCCTTCACGCCTCGCTATCGAGTGCCTCAGCGGGCTCCGCGAGCAGCTTGACAGTCTTGCGCGGGAGTTTCTATGATTAACGAGGTCATAATGCGGAGTGGGTTCTGACGCCAGCGAGCGGGAATGACTCGGTGGTGGAGTGCGACCTTGCCAAGGTCGAAGTGGTGGGTTCGAATCCCGTTTCCCCCTCCGAGAATCTCAGTGAACAGTGACGCGGGGCGTTTGGCCAGCGAGAATTCATTAGCGGTTATTCTATTTCAGCTTGGAGGGCCGGACTCGCTCAAGGTGGTAGAGCCCTTCCTGCACAACCTTTTTTCCGATCCCGATATTATTGACTTCCCTCTCGCACGCTTGGCGCGCCCGGTGCTGGCGCACTTGGTAGCCACGAGACGAGCCAGTAAAGTCCAAGAACATTATGCTCGCATTGGCGGAAAGTCACCGATCCGTGAACTCACGGAGTTACAGGCCCGGGCCTTGGAGCAGGAGTTGCGCCGGAGCCTTGACGCCCGGGTCTTTGTCGCCATGCGGTACTGGCACCCGCTCACCGAGGAGGCCTTGCATCGGGTTTCGGCACGGCATTTTGACGAGGTGGTGTTACTGCCGCTATATCCTCAGTTCTCGAGAACCACGACCGGCAGCAGCCTGAAGGAGTGGTCCCGGAAGCAGGCCGTTCTGCCCAGGCCATTGCCCACTACAGTTATTCGGGAATTCTACGATCACCCGTCCTACTTGGATGCACTGGTGGAGCGGATTAATGAGGGACTCGCCAGGCTGGCAAGCGCAGCAGACCCTGCCGCGCCCGGCCACGGCCCGTACGCGCCCAGCCTCGCCAGCGTCCATCTGGTCTTCAGCGCACACGGTTTGCCAGTGCACGTTATCGAGGGCGGCGACCCCTACCAGGCGCAGGTGGAAGCGACCACGGAATTGGTGATGACCCGGGGCGGCTGGTCCAATCCCCATACCCTCTGCTACCAAAGCCGGGTTTCGCCTGGGCGCTGGTTACAGCCCTCACTCAAATCGACCCTCGAGCGCGTGGCCGCGGAGGGTGCCCGAAGCGTGCTGGTGATTCCCATTTCTTTTGTCACCGACCACGTGGAAACGCTCTACGAAATTGACATTGAGGCTCGGAAACACGCATCACAGGCGGGGATCAAGCACTTCGAACTCATGCCCGCCTTGAACGACTCACCCAAGTTCATCCGGGCCCTTGCCGAGCTTGTCCTGGCACGCTCCCGCCTTTCGCAGCATGCGGGTAGCGGGATGACCCCTGGGGTCTATTGACTTGGGTGCGCCTGCCTGTCAAAATTTAGGTATCTCAGGGATGGAGCGAACAACTTGCCACCTTATTACATACCGACGGGTGAAGCCGTCAAAAGCGAGCCCAAGTCCGTGGGGATCAACACGCCTCGGAAGAAAAAACCCAAGGAACTCGCCATCATCACGGAATGTTGCACCGGGTGTGCGGGATCTCCGGCGTGTGTTCCCTATTGTCCCGTCGAGGATTGCATGTATTGGGTTCCCGATGAGGAGCATCCGCCCTTCGGCCGCATTGAAGTCGATCCGCAACTGTGCATCGGCTGCAAGAAATGCACCAGCAAAGGGCCTGACGGTTCGTTCCTGGATGGCTGCCCGTGGGACGCTATTGAAATGGTTCCCCTGGAGGAAGTGGAAGCCACTCTGGGTACAAAGTTCCAGCTTTGACAATTGCTCCGCGTGCAGGTTACGCCGGGCGGAGTCGGCCTGGGGCACGCCGTGGGGTTGGGCAATCAGGAAGGTGTTTGCTTGCTGGCCTTGCGGTTGCGGATGGCTTGAGCAGTCATCTCCGCCTGGTGCTTCAGGCGAAGGGAGATTCCCTGGCCGCCCTGAGCGTATGCCTGCACGGCTTCGAGATCCTGCTCCCCACCCACCAGGTAGAGGCCTCGCAGCGCTTCCCACAATTGGTCCTCGCTGGGTGATAGGCGGGCCAACGGCTGGCCGGCTAAGACGGTGGCGCCATCCTGGACGTCCCAGGCCTGAAGTTCTCCATCCACGGGCGAGCGTACCTCAACGGACAAACCGGGTCCGGTCCGGATGTGAGCCACGACGGTACCGGCTCTGCAAGCGTCCCGCGGTTTCAGCTTGAGATGCACGACACCCGCTTGGGGCACGGGCAGGGTGTGAGAACCGAGCATCAGGCGCAACTGAGGCTCTCCGGATGCGTCCCCAAAACGCACCAGAGCCAACGCCGCATTCCACTGAACGCGGGCGTCAGCGTCCTGCAACAACCCCAGCAGCGCCCCGTGGAATTCTTGGAAGCTACTGTCTTGTCCCATCACCCAGGCCGCGGTCAACCGAAGAAGTGGCTCCTGACTCCGGGCGAGCGCCACCACCTGCGGATACCACCGCCGCACCTCCGCATCGTCGCGCGACATGCGGTCTGCCATCTGGGAGAGCGCGTGTTGCGTTTTATGCGGTACGGAAGTGTCGGTGAGGTACTGCTGCATTTCCTGAGGGGATAGCTGCCGGCCGAACCAGGTCTGGTACCAAAACAGAAAGGTAACTAAGACGAACAGGCAAGGGACCACGAGAATCGTAATGTTGGGGCGGTGTTTAGGCGCAGGCGTGAGAGTGACAACTGGAGTGGCTTGGGGCACGAATACGTCCTATCTGCGAATATCAAGCTTGGGCGCGAACTGGGCCGGCAGGGTTACCAGCCACAGACTCGCAGATACTAGGACTGGCTGGTGCGGCGGCATAAGCAATCGGCAAGAGTCCGGCTAAACCTTTTCCCCGTCCACCTTCCGGCCCTCCGCGAGATGGCGAAGAATATCCTGGGCCTCGCCCTTGTGAAACGACCAAGCTACCACTCCCCCAAAAACCAGGGCGAAGAGCAGTGCTATGGCCGTCAATAGCATCCCGTCAAGGCTTAACAGCCTCCCCGCCGCCACGACCCAGGATGCAACGGCGAGGCCCGCCAGCGCGATGGCTGAGCAAAAAACCAGGAGGAAAGCGTCCTCCCAAAACTCTCTCTTATTCCGATTCATAACGCGCCCATGTGCCTGGCTCCCGCAAAGCTGCCTCCGCCCGGAAAGCGGGAGGAGTGTGGTCCCTCACTTTGTTTCGGTCTGACAATCCCTGACATCACGTGCGTTCCGCCGCTCGTTGCCAACCTGCCCAGGCCTCAGGCTTCATCCCAACCCTTCCCCGGCCTGTGTTACACTAACTCTATTGGGCGGGCGATAATCCGAATCTCACAACGCAAGCAAGGGGGGCAAAGCCATGGCCGACCTTAAAGAGATTCTGCAGGAACTCAAGCTGCAACGCAGCATCCTCCAAGACGGCGGATACGGGCGCTCTGTGCGGACGCCATGGAAGCCGACCCAACTGCTTCGCGATTCCTTAACTTGCCTGAACTTCGATGAAGTCGTCAAGAAGCATCCGTGCGATGAATGCCTGCTGTGGGACTGGGTCCCCGAAGAACATCGTGACCAAGACATCCCTTGCCATTTCATCCCGCTCAACTCGGGAGGCGATTCGATCGCGTCGCTCGAGGGCGAACGCGAGCGGGAGAAGGCCGAAAAAGCTCTCCTGGAATGGCTCGACTCCACAATCAGCAAGTTGGAGGAAGGGCTCGCGAAGCAGCAGGCCATAGGCTCCTAACGTGAGCGCATTTGGCGCATCGTGGACCTTCCTTGGGGATCGTTCACAGGCAAGATCCTCAACCCTACGCGGTCCAGTAGTCGGCGACGCGGTGCAAACAGTTGGCGCGCCCTTCACGCAGAATTCGTATTGTGAGTCGTTTGCGCAGATTCATTGAGTGGCTCTGCCTAGCGTGCAGGCGAACGCTTACCATCCTTTCGGGTCTGCGGCGAGATCCGAGCCATCCAGCGCCGGTGAATCGACCGTCGGCCACACACCGCCGGTCCCCACTTCACCCTCGAGTCGTTCCCTGCTGCGGAACAGCAATGTGAAAATCCCGATGAACATCAGGATGGGGGGGATAAGCAGGACCAGAATGCCGCTCCGGAGGGCCTGAATCGCGCCGGGTTTGGCCGCGGAGGCTGTGTTGTAACACATGGCGCAGTTCTGACCGAAAGCCAGGGTGGAATACGTCATGATGATGAGGGCGCTCGCGATCCGCGGCGCCTGTTTCCAGACACGGCGCATGGTCCTTCGAATCCTTTGCTTCTCAGACTCTGGCATCATGCGTAA
>PMYF01000405.1:9495-14656 GCA_003171295.1 Acidobacteriota bacterium
CGCAAGTGCATGAAATAGGAAATGATAAGGGAGGCCTTGATCACGGACAGGCTCATCAGGATCGCCAGCATGGTTTTCAAATTCAACTGCTGGTAAGCGAGGAGCACCTCGAACGCGGTAAGGGCCAGCAAATAGCCCCATACATAGAAGAAGATCCGTTTCCCCTGCACGTGCTCCCCAGTTTGATTTGTGGCCATCGGTTCACTCGCCTTCGCTGCAAGATTGTTGCTGCCTCGACTGCACTGCCGGTCGCGGGGCCGCCCGCGAGGCGCTGCCCAGGAATGCCTAAACGAACTTCGCCGACATGAGATAGACCAAGGGAAAGATGAACATCCAGACCAAGTCAACGAAGTGCCAATACAACCCGCTGACTTCTACATCCTCGGAGGTGAACTTGGAGCGGTGAATGCCCAGGGCAATTATGCCCAAGTAAATCACGCCCACGGTCACGTGCGTCATATGCAGGCCCGTCAGGCCGAAGAAGGTGGCTCCAAACAGCGGCGGACCCCAGGGGTTCCGGAAGAGCCGCACGCCTTCTTCAATCAACCCCAACCACTCCCGGATATGCAGCACGTCAAACACGATACCACCGAGCATGGTGGCGAGAATCCATTTCACTGTCTGCGACCGCTCACCCAACTTGGCAGCCCGGACCGCCAACACCATGCTGACGCTGCTCGAGAGCAGCACAAAGGTCATCACCGTGGCGTTCGCAATGCTGGAGGCGCCGAAAGGCCGCGGCCACAGGGGACTACCCACGCGCACGTAGCTGTAAGCCATCAATAGGGCCGCAAACGTAATCGCGTCGGAAACGATGAAGAGCCACATGCCGAGTTTCTTCGAGCCTATGGCGTAGGGCGAGCCCCCGCCATTCCAAACGGACTCCCCAGTTATGGCTCCGTGCGTATTACTCACCGCCTCATGACTTGCCATCTTATAGCCTCGCCATCAACAGAAATAGGATGTAAACCCAGAGGGCGTCCATAAAGTGCCAATAAATCGCGGTGACCTCCACGCTGGTGCGGCGGCGAGGGTCCAGCAGAAGTCTTCGCGCCCGAAGCACGAGATAGGAAAGCGCAGCAATTCCACCGAGCAGGTGAATGGCGTGCGCCGCCGTCAGCACATAGAAGAATGAACTGCTGGGGTTGGTCGCCAAATACACGCCCCGGGCCGCCAGCTCACGCCATGCCTGCAATTGGCCGGCCACGAAGCCCAGCCCAAGGCCCAAGGTCAGGCACAACCAAAGGACGAACTGCTTCGCTGCCTCCCGGGCAAGAGACCTTCTGGAAAGCTCCAGGGTCAGGCTGCTTCCCAGTAGGAGGATCGTGTTCAAGTAGATGATGCCCGGGAGACGTGTGGAAACCCAATCGCTGGAGATTCCTTCGCGGACAACCATCGCGCTTGTAAAAGCTGCAAACAGCATGACGATGGCGGCCAGTCCCATCCACATGCCAGTGCGATACACCCGGGCCGGAAGTTCGCGCCCGCGCGCGCCGGACCCGTGACATCCGGATCCGCCGTGGGATCCGTGATCATCGTGCCCAGAGCCGCCACCCGCGAACGACCTCACGGATTTGGGCGAAGCCAGGGTTGTCGCCATAAGATCTCTCACCAACCTCGAATGGGCTGCACCAAGCGGGCAGATCTGGAACCGCCCCGCGGTTTTATGGCGCGCCCACCTTCTCTACGGAATCCTGCATGATGTAGTCCTGCGCGGCGCCGGGCACGCCGAACTCGTAGGCGCCGTGGTAAACCACAGGATGTTTTCCACCGAAATTATCGAAGGGTGGCGGAGAGGGCACGGTCCATTCCAGGGTCGTGGCTTCCCAAGGATTCTGGGCCGCCTTCTCACCTTTGAACATGCTCCAGAATAGATTGAACATGAAGATCAGTTGAGCGGCGCCGGTCACAAAAGCCGCGATCGACATGAACTTGTGCAGGGGAATCAGAGGAATCAGGAAGTTGTCGATGAAGGACGAGTAGCGGCGGACGTTGCCTTCCATGCCCAGAAAATGCATCGGCATGAAGATGCAGTAGGCGCCGATGAAAGTGAACCAGAAGTGGACTTTGCCCCAGAACTCGTTCAGCATGCGGCCGAACATCTTGGGAAACCAGAAGTAGGTCCCGCCGAACATCCCAAAAATGGCCGCCACTCCCATCACCAGGTGGAAGTGACCCACCACGAAGTAAGTCGCGTGCAGGTAAACATCCACGGGCGGCTGCGCCAGGAAGAGACCACTCAGGCCGCCACTGACAAAAAGCGAAACGAAGCCTATGGCGAACAGCATCGCGGTGGTAAAGCGGATTCTTCCGCCCCAAAGCGTTCCCAGCCAGTTGAACGTCTTGATGGCGGACGGCACCCCGATCGCCATGGTCAGCACGGAAAACGCGAAGCCTGAGTAGGGGCTCATACCGCTCACGAACATGTGGTGTCCCCAAACCATGAAGCCGAAAAACCCGATCGCCATCATGGCCATGACCATGGCGCGGTAACCGAAAATCGGCTTGCGCGCAAAAGTCGAAAGCACGTGAGAGGTCAGACCCATTCCGGGGAGGATGGCAATGTAGACCTCCGGATGACCGAAAAACCAGAAAAGGTGCTGCCACAGAAGCGGAGAGCCTCCCGAGTGGTTGGCGATGATTTTATCGCTCACAATAAGGCCGCCCGGAATGAAGAAACTTGTCCCACCGACACGATCCAGCAGCAACAGGACGCCGGCCGCCAACAAGACCGCGAAGGAGAGCAGCGCGAGCACGGCGGTAAGGAGCCACGACCAGCAGGTGAGAGGCATGCGGCCGAGCGACATCCCGCGCGCCCGCAGGTCCAGAGTTGTAGTGATGAAATTCAGGGCCCCCAGCAGCGAGCCCACACAGAAAATCGCGATGGAGACAATCCAGAGCGTTTGCCCCAGGGCCAGGCCCGGCCCGGCGGCTGAACCCACGGCGCTCAATGGCGGGTACGCGGTCCACCCGGAAATCGGAGGGCCGTCGCCGATGAAAAAAGTCGCCAGCAGCACAACCATGCCCACAAATGTCACCCAAAAGGAGAGCATGTTGAGCGTTGGAAATGCCATGTCCTCGGCGCCGATTTGAATCGGAAGGAAGTAGTTGCCAAAACCGCCTTGCGGCGCCGTCGTGAGGACAAAGAACACCATCAGTGTCCCGTGCAGCGTCAGGAGCGAGAGATAGTACTCGGGCGTCATCACCCCGCCCGGAGCACCCGCAGGAGAAAGCCTGTCCAGCAGGGGGATGTGGGCGTCCGGCCAAACCAGGTGCAATCGCATCAGGATGGACAGGAGCGTTCCCACGAAAACCGAGAACAATGCCAGGAAGTAGTACTGCTTGCCGATCACTTTATGATCGAGGCTGAAAATGTACTTCCGGATGAACCCGGTCGGGGCTGCGTGAGCGTGAACCGCTTCTGCGTGCGCTTCCGCCATATCAATCTCTCCGCCTTCTGGAATTCTGAAGCTACTGTCCGGAAGCCTGCGCCTGCAACCACTTGTCAAAGTCCTCCTGGGTCATCACCTGCAGGAACGCACGCATCTTGTAATGCCCCAGGCCACACAACTGCGTACAAACGATCTCGTACCTGCCGCCGTTGTGTTTAAGCGCCTCGTCAGTCACCGTGAAATGAACGGGCACTGCAAGGCCCGGCAGCATATCTTGTTGGAGCCGGAGTTCGCGAACGTAGAACGAGTGGCCAACATCCTTGGCACGAAGGATCAGTTCAATCTCACGGTTCACGGGTACGCCCAACGTCGCCGCGACGATATCGTCCTTCGCTGTCGCGTCATGTTCCCGGTCGAGGCCGAAGAAATTCCCGGTTGCGTCATCAACCTTGTCCAGGTGAATCGGGCCGAACTGGGCGTCCGCTCCCGGGTAACGGAAGTAATACGCAAATTGCTGGCCTTGCACTTCGACTTGCAGAGCACCCGGGGCCGCTCCGGTAAAGTGCATGTTGGCCCAGACCCGGTAACCCATGAGGTTGAGGCCTGTAAACACGATCGCGGCCGCCAGGGTCCACGTCACTTCCAGGCGGTTGTTGCCGTGCGAATAAACCACGGGTCGCTTATCCCGGCGGTCACGGTATTTGAGCACCACGTAAGCAAGCCCAAGCTGGGCAAGGACAAAAATCACGCCGCAGATGAGCAGCGTCAGCTTGAACTGATGATCCACGGCGGCACCGTGTGTCGAGATGCTCACAGGAAGCCACCAGATGTGCGCCCAGAAGACGTACACCGACACGAGAGTAATCAGCGCCACGGCCACCGCGATCGCGAGTGCCATAAACTCTTTGCTCCTGTCTTGAGTACTCTGCTTTAAGCCCTGAGTCGTCTAACCCGGCCCTGCAATATCGTAATTTCTTGTTTTCTTGGCAAACATTCTTCGTCGTGTGTGTGGGGGCGCCCCTTGGGGCGGCCTAGGCCGGGGCAAGCCCCGGCCTTACAAGACCCCGCGTCATGGATGGTTGCGGGCATAGCGCGCCTTCGCCCTACGACGATTTGAAAACAAAGTCGGCCGTCTTGGCTTCCTTGGCGCCGACCGTCACCTTCTGCTCCTGCGTTTGGCCCGCTCCGCCGCCGATGGCCGTCCAGGCCTCAATCGTGTAATCGCCAGGGGGAAGGCCCTTGATGCTGAATTTGCCATCGCTGCCCGTAACCGTGAAAAACGGGCTCTTGGTAACGCCAACATAGGTACGCATCCAGGGATGCTGGTTGCACTTTACCGGGACCATGATCTCCGGCCGGGCGAATTTCTTCTCAATCGGCGCGGCGCCTCCCATTTGTGACATATTCCATTCCTGGTTGTCCTTCGGCATGGGGTGAATGTTATGCGTGGTAGGGTCGCTGGATACGACCTTAAGAGTCTGGCCAACCATGATCCCCAGTACATGCGGCTGATACATGCACCCATTCTGATCGAGGACGACCGGCTCCGTCGGGGTTGCAAACGTGTATTTTTCCGCTCCTGACTTTACATAGACAAAAACGTTCGGCAAAGTGCCGTCCGCGTTGACCTGGTTATCCTCGGCAAAAACCGGGCCGCTGTGTTTCTGAACGCAAACCGGGTCCTGATCCATCATGATCCGCTGGGGCTTCGGCTTGGTGCCCTCGAAAGTGACTTTGCCGGCCACGTCGCCCACCGTCGATTGGTCGAT
>PMYF01000401.1 GCA_003171295.1 Acidobacteriota bacterium
ATTTGTCGTTTCCGAAGCTGCTATGGTCCGCCCCTATCGCAGGCGCGCGGGTTGCGGGTGGAGCAGCGTCAGTTCTGCCCGGGCTTGGCTTATCCAGTATGTTGCGGTGACGGTGTCCGGGAACAACTCCAGCTTGCGGCGGGTGGTGCGCCCTGGCCGCGCCGCAGCCGGCACCCGCAGTCCCTCTCGCCACTCGCCGCGTGGCGAGAGGCTGCAGTGGGCTTCGGTATAGACGGCCTCGGCGACGTTCGCGGGCGGGCCGGAAAGAGACGAGCCGTGCGAATAGGCCGCCTTGGGGCGCATCGCGCCTCTGCCGTGCGCGTGGGCAGGGCGGCTAGGGCGGGTTGACAAGCCGTGGAGTGACCTCCGCCCCAGGGCGGAGTTGGTCCGTTCCTCGCACCGCAACCTCGTCCCCCTCTCGCAAGTCGCCGAAGACTTCGATTAGCTTGCCGGAAGTAGCGCCGGTTTTCACATCCGCCCATTCCGTCCGCTGGTTCCGGATGCGAATCACAAAGGTTCGCTCCAGGTCGCTGGCCACGGCGGAGGCCGGAACAAACAGGGTCGGGTAAGCACGCCGTACGGGCCAGGAGATCTCGCAGAAGGTGCCGGGATTGAGTTCCGCTTTTGGGTCTTGAACGTCCAATTCCACCGGCATGGTGCGAGTCTTGATGTCCACGGCGTGTGAAATCCTGGCGATGGGGGCCTGGAAATTCCTTCCGGGAAACGACGGCACGGTAAAGCGCACCTCGGTTCCTTCCGGGATTCCAGCGGCCTCGTATTCGGGTACCGGAACCACCAGGCGGTGCCGCGTGAGCGTTTGAATCTGCACCAGGGGTATCATGGCGCCGGGTCCGCCAGCGGGCCCCACCAGTGCGCCGGGGTGAACATATCGCGTTGTGACCTGGCCATCAAACGGAGCGCTGAGGGTGAGATACGCTTCCAACTGCGCTACCGAGCGCAAGGCGTTCTGGGCTGCCTGGGCGCTCTTCTGTAGCGCCATGACGCTCGCTGCGTCTGCCTGGGCTGTCTTCTGCGCCACCTCCAGGTCGTTCAGAGCAACCACCCCGGGAGTCCGGGACGCTGCGCTCATCCTCTGGAAGGTCGCCTCGTCCGCCGCGAGTTTTGCCTGTGCCGCGGCGAGCTGCGATTCAGCGCTCTGATATTTCGATTCCGCTTCGGCCCGCTGCGCCACCACTTCGGGCGCCTCCAGTTGCGCAATCAGATCTCCCGCTTTGACTCTCGATCCGCGGTCCACTTTGATTGACTTCACAAAGCCGGTCACCTTGGGATAGACATCCACCACTTCGTAGGGCATGAGTTGGGCCGGAAGCTGGACGGTGGTACCCAGCTTCTGCGAGAGTACTCGGGTCACTTCAACTTCCGGCGACGGTGGAGGCTGGCTGGCCGCCGGCGCTGTCCCGTCGCGGTCCCGGCTGCAGGAAGCGCAAACCAAGCCGACCTCCAGGAGCGCTAGAAAGGCTGCTGATTCCCTGAGTTTCATCATATTCCCTCGCGCCTGCTCGGAACTTGTTCCCTACCGCGCCCCGTAACGGCTGGCCGGATCATCCGGGTCAAGTGACGCGGATGTCGTGCGGGCATGCTCTTGAACCATCGAGAAAATGAAAGGCAGCACGGTGAGGTTCGCCGCCGTGGCGG
Source organism: Acidobacteriota bacterium (assembly GCA_003171295.1). Classification (GTDB taxonomy): domain Bacteria; phylum Acidobacteriota; class Terriglobia; order UBA7540; family UBA7540; genus Bog-366. Next base: position 1,657 of record PMYF01000401.1, read on the forward strand.
CCAGGAGTCCCCCGATGACGGCCCGGCCCAGGGGCGCAGTCGCCTCCGCTCCCTCGCCCAGCGCCAGGGCCATGGGAAGCATGCCGGCGATCATGGCGGCGCTGGTCATTACAATCGGACGCATGCGCGCTCGCGCGCCCTCGATGCCTGCGGCGAGCGAAGAACCGCCCGCCCGGCGGCGCTCATCCGCAAAGGTGACGAGCAGGATGGCGTTCGCCGTCCCCACGCCGATGGCCATGATCGCTCCCATATACGATTGGATGTTCAAGCTGGTATGAGTTACCAGCAACATCACGACGACTCCGCAGATGGCCGCGGGCGCCGTGGTGAAGATCACAAAGGCCACGCGCATCGACTCGAAGCTGGCGGCCAGTAGCAGGAAGATCAGCGCGATCGCCAGCAGCAGTCCGATCCCCAGATTCGAGAGAGTCTCGCGCATGGGAGCAACTTGGCCGCGCATTTGCACCGTCACGCCCCGGGGCGGCGGCCCCGCATGCCGGATAGCCGCGTCAAGGCTGTTCGTTATTCGGCCCAGGTCTTCACCCGCGGTATTGGCCGAGAGGGACAAAAGCCATAGGCCGTTCGAGCGGTCGTACTCGCCGACCAGCGTGCCTTCGGTCACCCTGGCAAGGTCTCCGACCAGCGGGTGCTGGGCGTCGCCCGGCATCACGGGGATGTTCTGAACGTCCTCGGTGGAGGTCATGCTTGGCTGCGGGTACTGGACCTGGACTTGATAAGCGACCCCCGTCTTCGGATCTGCCCAGTAGTTCGGCGTCGTGAAGCGGCTGGATGCCGTGGCTTCGGAAAGAGACCGGCCCACCTGCTCCGCGGTTACGCCGAGTTGGCCCGCCAGTTCGCGATTCATTCGCACGTCCACGCTGGGATAATTGAGCGGCTGCTCAATCCTCAGGTCGCGCAACGCCGATACCTTGCTCATCTCATCGCGTAGTTTCTCCGTGTAGCCCCGCACGCCGGCGAAGTCCGGGCCCGTGACCGCTAATTCGACAGGAGTCGGCGCCCCGAAATTCATGATCTGGCTGACAATGTCTCCCGGCTCGAACGAAAACGAGCAACCTGGGAATTGGGGTGGCAGGATGGTCCGCAGCTTTTCTTCAAGGGCAGCCACGTCGATGCCAGCCTCGGGCTTGAGCGCCACGTTCATCACCGCCTCCTGTGGCCCACTGGTCCACAGGAACACCGTATTGATGGGATAACTTGCGGCTTGCGTGCCGACATAACCCAGGCTGATGTCGACGTTGCCCGGCCCGGCCGTAGCTTGGATCTTGTCGAGGACGCTCGTCACCAGGCGCGCGGTGTCTTCCGCGCGGGTTCCGGTGGGCGCGTCGAAACGCAGACGGAATTGATGCCCCGAAACGTTGGGAAACAGTTCTTTGCCTACGAGCGGCCCCAGAAGGCCCAGGATCGCCAGCACCACGGCGAGGTAGATCCCGACCACGGGCCAGCGCCAAGGAGCAAGACGTTGGAGGAGGGCTCCCCAGCGGTTTCGTACTCTGTCGAAGTTTAGCCAGCCGGTTTGAAGCGCTTTGCGGTGCGCGTCGCTTTTTCGGTGCATCCACAGGAAGAGGACAGGCAACAGGGAGCTCGAAAGCAGGAAGGAAGCCACCATGGCAAACGCCACTGCCAGCGAGAGAGGCACGAACAGATTTTTCGCCACCCCGGTCATGAGAAACGACGGGACGAAGACGGCCACAATCGACAGCATCGACAGGAAGCGGGCCATGACGGTCCTTTGAGTTGCTTCGAGCACGCCGCGCGCCGGCTGGATGTCAGGTTCTTCGCGAAGCGTGCTATCGATGTTCTCAATTTCCACCACGCCCTCGTCTACCAGGATGCCCACCGCCAGCGCGAGTCCGCCGAGCGTCATGATGTTGATGGTCTGTCCGGTCAACCATAGAGCCACCACCGAGGTCAGCAGGGCGAACGGAATCGTGGTCAGCACGACGACGGAGCTTCGCCAGTCGCCCAAGAAGAGCAGGATCATGAGACCGGTCAGGACAGCTCCCAGTAATCCTTCTCGCACTACCGAGAGCAGTGCACTCTTGACGTAGCCCGACTGATCGAATTGATAGGTGATGTCGATGTCGGAGGGAACTAGCGATCGGAAACGCGCGAGATTCTGTTTGACCTCCTTCACCACCGTGAGCGTGGAAGCGTCGGGGCGCTTGGTCACCGGAATGTACACCGCGCGGCGGCCGTTCACGAGGGCGTAACCGGTGGGAATGTCCGTGCTATCCGCCACCGCTCCGATATCACGCAAGTAGACCGCAGGGCCTGCGCCGGTGCGGATCGGCACGTCCAGCAAGTCGTGAATGTCAGGGGTAACGGAATCGCTCGAGACGATGCGCAGCAGGCTGCCCGTGCGCACATTCCCGGCCGGCATCAGGATGTTGCCGGAGCTGATCGCTTTCACCACCGCGTCAGGAGACAGGTTGTAGGACCGCAGCCGGTCCGGGTTGACGGTGATGACGATCGTGCGCTGGTTGCCGCCAAACGGCGGCGGCGCCGACACGCCCGGAAGCGTGGCAAACACCGGACGGATGCGAGTGAGCGCCAGGTCTTGAATTTCCCCAATGGTGCGCGTCTTGCTGGAGAAGACCAAATAGCCGACCGGGACGGTGCCCGCGTCAAAACGAATGACGAACGGATTCACGGTTCCATAGGGCATGAAAGCGTGGGCGCGGTTCACGTAGGAGATGGTTTGGGCGAGGGCCTGGCTCATGTCGGTGCCAGGATGAAACGTCAGCTTCAGCAGACCGTTACCCTGAATCGATTTATCCTCTACGCTCTCAATGCCATTGATGTAAAGGAAATGATATTCGTAATAGAAAACCAGGTAACCTTCCATCTGTGCCGGGCTCATCCCGCCATAGGGCTGAGCCACGTAAATCACCGGGAGGTTTAGATCCGGAAAGATGTCCGTGCGCATGCGGAGGACAGCCAGAATCGCGCCAAGTGCCACGGCGAAGACCAGCACGAGCACCGTAATGGGCCGCCGCAAAGCCGCATGGATGAGCCCCATGAGTCACTCCCCTTCTCGAGTGGTTCTGCCGCGCGCCGGCCGGCTGCCCACACTCTTCTCAAGGCGCGCTTCTGCGCAAGAGCTCCAGGAAAGGTTGCAGGTTGCCCTGCGCTGCCGCCACACCCTCCAAGCTCCGCCAAAGGTTGAGCCGCGCCATGGCATCGTCGATCTCCGCCTGTACCAGCAAACCCTCCGCTTGAGACACGTCCACCAGCGTGGCCAACCCAGCCTTGTAGCGCGCCTGCGACTGGGCCTCGCTGGCACGTGCCGCCGCCAGCTCCACCGGGGTGTTCTCCGCCACTTTTCTCGCCCCTTCGAGGGTGGCCTGCGCCTGCTCAACCCCCTCCGACAAGCTCTGCAGGGTCTGGTCGTACTGCGCTGCTTCGGCTTTCTGGTGGGCATCCACGATCTTCTTCTGGGCGCGGTTTGAAAAGTAGTCGAAAAGCGGGAAGGTCACTGTGATGCCTGCGGCGTAGTTTGCCCGCTCCAGGCCCAGGCCGTTCAGGCCCGGCGAGTCCGTACCGTCGGGATTGGCGCCACTGCCGCGGCCAGAAAGGGCGGCTTGGGTGAAAAAGCGGGGCACGTAGGAGCGGTTCAAAGCTTGCTCTTGCGCTTTTACTTGCTCCACCTGGGCCTGCTGCGCGGTTGCCGCAGGGTGAGAGGCGAGCGGGAGCACCGGGAGATCTTCTGCGGGCTGTGCCGAGAGCAGTGGACCTGCGTCCAGGTTGACGTCCGCTCCGGTGATTCCCAGGATGTTCACGAGGGCCGCGTGGATGACGCGCGCGGCCGTCTGGGCCTGAATCCATAGCGTCCTGGCCACCGCCAGTTCCGCGTCGGCGCGTGAGGCGTCGGCGCCGGGCCGCAGTTCGTTATCGACGAGGACGTGGACCGACTTGTCAACGACTTCCCAGCGGTCTACGTTCGCCCGGGCGGCACGGGCCGCCTGCTGCGCGGCGAGCACGGAGATGAATGCCTGGGCAGCCTCTGACGCTACATCCAGACGTGTCAAGTTCGCCTGCGACCACGCGAGGTTTTCGCCGGCGCGCGCCGCGTTGACCGTGGCCCGCCGATACCCGAAATCCAAGGGTTCCCAGGAAAACAGAACTCCCGCGGCACTTCCCCAAACAGTACGATTGGACGTGGTGGGCAGCACGGGACCGGAGATCGGCGGAATTACGCCTTGAGGCAGAAGCAGGCCGAATATGTTATTCGCGGTGGCGCGGTTGGATTGCCACAGCAGATTGCTGGTCGGGAGATAGTTGGTCCTCGCCAGATCGATTTGCCCTTGCGCACCTTGGGCTCGCTCCAAAGCGACGCGCACCGAGGGATAATGCTCAAGTGCATGCTCGACGGCTTGTTGCAGCGTAAGGGACCGCGGCTCCGGCTGCGGAGCTTGCGCCCACAAGACGGACACCCTGCATCCGATCACCAGAGAGACCATTAGCCACGCTTCCCACCGGACTGCCTTTCTCATCGCTCCCCCTGTTTCGACACCTGCGTCAGCCGGACACCCGCCGACGCCTAGCGTTCAATTCCAAACATTTCACCGAAGAGTTCTTGCACACGCTTTCGGGCCGTACGCAGCGCGTTGCGACCGAGAGGCGTCACTCTATAAATACGGCGCACCGCTTTCCCGTTCCGTTCGTCGTGAGAGCGGAGATAGCCTTTGCGTTCCAGTTCATGCAAAATGGGGTAAAGCGTTCCAGCACTCAACCGGTATCCGTGCCGGGCGAGCTCCTCGGCAATCCAAGTACCGTAGACTGGTCCTTCCGCACCATGATGAAGGATGTGGAGCCGGATGAGCCCGGAATAAAGGGTTCTGTCATCCATATCGATATTCTTTATCGTAGTTCGCTATCGAATCAAGATTCTGTACCACAAGAAGTCAACAAGTCAACCTCCAAATTTGCCTTCTGGCAACAACCACCGGGCGCAAGAGCGTCTGACCTCGCAGTTGGGAATGCCCAAACTGCAACAAGTGAACTGTAAAGAGGCGGGAACGATCTCGAGTTTCTCACCACGGACTGGGAAGGGCAAGGCTTTACAGGCTGCGGAAGAACCGCCAAGACTGTCATCCTGAGGAGCCGCAGGCGACGAAGGACCTCTGCATTTGCCTGATTCTACAAATGCAGAGATTCTTCGCTTCGCTCAGAATGACAGCGCCCACGAGTTTTTCCGAAGCCTTTTTAACCCCGCTATTTGGCGAGGGAAACTCGGCGCGAAAGTCCTGCGAAGCTCTGTGGTGTTGTAAGAACTCGTCGAGCGAGCGTACAATCTCCGCTGGCGATCGCGCCTAAGAGCGGAGAGAGCGTGGCTGGTGGGAAGATGGCAGGAGCTGGCGAGGAGGAAATCGGGCGCCACAGGCACGCGAAGTAGACTGCTACTGCAAAGGGTGCGCGCCTCGACCTGAAATCGCCCCGGCATCGAGAAGGGAGCTGGTTTTCCGTATGCCCAAAATAACTCGACGCAGTTTCATGCAGGCAGTCCCCGCGCTCGGGGCAGGTTCGTGGCTGGAGGCTGCCTCAGCCCCGAAACCAAGGCAGTCTTCCCCAGCGTTGGCGCCGGGTTCTTCGGCACTCCGCGCGGCGGTGTTCTCCTGTGACGTCACGCCTCCCGTAGGCAGTCCGCTGGAGGAATGCCACCCCCCCGTGGCGACCAGTGTGGAGAGTCCCCTTCTGGCAAAGGGAGTCATCCTATCGGACGGAAGAACCTGCTACGCGCTTTGCTCGTTTGATTATTGCGAACTGCGCACCGCTGCGCACGATTTGTTTCGCCGGAAAATCGCAGAGGTATTGCAGGTGAATGAACTACAGGTCGAAGTGCATTGTGTTCACCAGCATGACGCGCCCCTCTACGACACCAATGCCGAAATGCTGGTGGACCTGATGCCGTCGCCTCCGCATCTCGCTGACCTGGGCTTCATTGAATCAGCGGCAGACCGGGTTTCCGCCGCCGCCCAAGACGCTCTGAAGCGGCTGCAATCGCTCACCCACGTGGGTTGGGGAAAAGCCCAGGTAGAGAAATTTGCTTCCAACCGGCGGGTCCGGATGCCTGACGGCTCTATCGGCGTGCGCTACAGTTCTTGCACCGATCCCGTCCTGGTTGCGGCGCCCGAGGGCCTGACGGATCCCTGGCTCCGGACGATCACGTTGTTCGACGGCCAGCGCCCCCTGGTTCGACTGCACTACTACGCTTCGCATCCACAAAGCTATTACGGCAAGGGACAGATGAACCCGGACACCCCCGGCCTGGCGCGCGAGCGATTGGAGAAAGAAGAAGGGGTCCCCCAGATCTACTTCACGGGTTGCGCCGGCAACATCACCGCCGGAAAGTACAACGATGGTTCTCCTGCCGCCCGCGTGCAATTGGCGGACCGCTTGTATCAAGGTATGAAGGGAGCCATCGCCGCGACGCAAAAGGAAAAGTGCTCCGCCATAAAATGGCAGACCGCGGAAGCCCGGTTCCCGTTGCGCACCGACCCGGACTTCTCAGCATCCCATTTTCGTGAGGTGCTCGGGGATCCCCAGCAACTCTATCAGGAGCGCACCAAATCCGCTCTGGCGCTGGCGTGGTACGGGCGGCTGCAGGTGTGGCCGGAGGTGGATTTAACGTGCTATGGACTGGGGCCCGTCAGGATCCTGCATCTTCCGGGCGAGGCGTTCATCGAATATCAACTGTATGCGCAGAGCCTTCGCCCCGGTGACTTTATAGCCACGGCTGCCTACGGCGAACTCGGCACGGGCTACATCTGTACTGAGAAGGCGTTCGCGGAGGGAGGGTATGAACCCACCCAGTCCTTTGTGGGTCCGCCGAGCGAAGCGCGCCTCAAGGCCGCGATTCACGAACTCCTGGCTTAGGAGACGATCCCTGACGGAGAGAGCTAACGTGGAGAGGATTGGGATTCCCTCCCTGCGGATATCAGGAAACAGAGATAACCGCGGACGCACTGCTGGGCACTGGGCCGGAAGCTTGTCCCGCCGGTTCGTGGCCATCCGCGAAAGAGTAGGACTCGGAGGAAAAATGCGCAGGCCTGGTCAGGTCAAAAACCTTTTGGTGCTTTGCATTCTTGGTTTGGCGCTCAGCGGCTGCCAAGTCTCTAACCCCACGAAGCAGCCGCCGGCCGCCCTGCCGGATGGACGTCTGATCGCTCGGATTCACAACTCCGGGTTTGATTTGGCGCACGACAGTTACAACGGGATTAGCGCGGCGAGTGACGGGAAAATCTACTACGTGCTTTCCTCGGAATCGATCGAGGTGGGCGCCCAGATCTACTCTTATGACGCCACTGCCGATAAAATCCAGCACCTGGGCGACCTCACAGAAGCATGCGGCGAGAAAGGGCTGAAGGCCATTCCCCAAAACAAGTCGCATGTGGGTTTCTGGGAATCGGCAGGGAAACTCTACTTCGCATCACATATTGGGTACTACACCTTAAAGAACGGAATGGAGACGATGGGGGAGCCACCGGCGGGTTACAAACCCTATCCGGGAGGACATTTCCTTTCCTACGACCTCGCGACAGGCAAGTTCGAGAACCTGGTCACCGCACCTCATGGGGAAGGAATCATTGCGATGACCATGGATCCAGCCCGAGGCCGCCTCTATGGCCTGACCTGGCCGACCGGGTATTTCATCCGCTACGACCTGGCCAAGCAGGAACTCCGGGATCTCGGCCGGGTTTCGGAACTCGGCGAAAGCGTGCGAGGCCCGAAGTACCGCACGCTATGCCGTTCACTCGTCGTCGATCCGGCGGACGGGTCGGTCTACTTCACGACATCAGAAGGGTCCATCCTGCGCTATGTCTATGACCGTGATGCCATCGAAACCGTTCAGGGAGAGGATTTGAAGAAGGATTACTTGGGTTCTTACGATCCCACATCGCCCGGAACCATGGGCTACAACTGGCGGCAAACGGCCTGGTACAAACCCGGACAGATGGTTTACGGCGTGCATGGAAACTCCGGCTACCTCTTCCGTTTCGATCCCCGTGCCCCGCGCGTGGAGGTTCTGGACCGCCTGACCTCCGTGCCGTCCCAGCGCAGCGGGATGTTTGACGAGTTCAGTTACGGCTACCTGGGCTTTACTCTCGGCCCGGACGGGCACACGTTGCATTACCTTACCGGGGGGCCGATCTATGTGAATGGCAAGCGAGTCGCGGGCAAGGCGACCACCGCCAAGGGCGAAGCCAAAGGAGAAGAAGACCTGCATTTGATTACCTACGATATTCCGGCAGCGAAGTACGCCGACCACGGGGCCATCTTTTTTGAGGACGGCGCCAGACCGGTTTACGTGAATTCGATTGCCGTCGGTAAGGATGGAACGGTCTACGCTCTGTCACGGGTCACAGAAAACGGGCGGGCACGAACTGATCTGATCAGCATTCCGAGTCCACTGACGAATAAATGACGTGCCCGGCACGACCGTCGGGGTGTTCGATCGGCAGAAGGTTTTCGGGCTACCTGTGAAGCCCCGCCCTTCCCCCCCGTGACGAGAAATCCTTGTTACCACTTCTCGGTCCGGCGCCGCAGGGGAAGCAAGCGGACGGGTCCGAGGAGGCCAGAGGGGGGCATCGTCTTGGGCGGAACCTCACCGTAGATCCCCCACCGGATACCAAATGTCTCTGCAACGGGCTTCAGGTTACGCTTGGGACGCGTGTAGTAGTTGTTGACCCAGAGGTTCCCGACTCTCACGGCGAGTTGGTTCCGGCCGGCCTTGAGCGCCGCCGTGCATTTCAGCCGGCGCGCTCCCTTCCAGGCGGCGCCCAAAGCCGTGCCATTCAAGCTAGCCTCCGCGGTCTCGCGAACGCTCCCCAAATCGAGCCACCACTCCAGGCCTGCGCCTCCCTCCGGAACGTCAAAGCCAATCCGATATGTGGCCCAGCCGCTGTAGTTCTTGACCGGCGCAAGATCATTCCAGGGACTGAGCGCTTCCAGGCTGAGCGTGGGGCCGCCGTCGAATTCGAGTTCCCACGTTCCTTGAATCAGCCGCGGCTCCGGCACGTCATCTACAGTGAATTCATGTCTCTTGCCGTCGGTCTGAACGAGATAGTAGCGGCCGTTGGTGCCGATCAGGCCCGAGGCTTCAACCTCTTCGCCCGTCCGCTGCAAAGTCAGAGGCCCCGACCAATTGGTGTCAGTTACAATCGGCCGGCGATCACCCGGCGCGAACACGACAAAGCATGAGGCGAAGGGATCAAGGTGAAATTGTGCTTCCGTGGCCGGGAAGCCCCCCGCGAGCTCCACGGGCCGGAATACCATGAGTTCATGGACTTGCCCCGCCTCGGCGTCCCATAATTGGGGCTGCCCGTCGCCCGTGCCAAACCGCACCCGCAGGTCGTGGGACTTTTCCGAAACGTTGCTCACGAAGTAAACGTCGGTCGGGCCGACCCGCCGGTGAACAAATCCCACGTTCGCCTGCGCGATCTTCAGTGTCTCCTCCCTCCCGTCTTCCGCCTCGAGGATTTTGAAATCGGAAGGTAGTAGCGATTCCATTTGGGCCAGGGCCGAGGAATAATCAGCCGCCAGCATGACCCTCCCATTTCCCTCCGTGACCATGTGCCCCATCACCGGCAGCTTGCCACCCCCCAGACCCGCGAGAATGTGGTGGATCTGAGCCGTGCGTTTCTCCTGCTCAGCCATTCCTGGTGCGGCCTCTGGCAGGCGATCGACGAAGATCAGCAGTCCTCCGGCGCGGGCGAATTCGGCAAAGCGCTTCAGGGACTCCGGTGGCATCAACCTGGATCCGAGCACCAGAGCGGCCGAGTACACGGCATCGCCGGCGCGGAGTTTTCCTCCTTCCACCCGCGCCACCGCCGCCAGCGAGTGATCATTAATCAGGTCAAAGTCGTACCCGGCGCGACGCAGCGCCAGGAAAGGCTCCAGGCCAAGGTGCTTTTCGATCTCTTCGTCCATGTTCAGCGATCCGCTGCCGAACTTTGCGTAGACGTCGGGCAGCGGAACATAAACGACCACCGGGTTCACGGCCACTCCCTGGGTGAGCAGACTCTGGACGCGCTGAACATATTCCGCCAGGTAGTGATAGTGCGACCACCAAAGGTTGTTGTGATTTACGATCGTTTCAGCGTAAAAGAGCCACCCGGGTTTTCCGGCTTGGGGAGGAGAAGAAGGGTAGCCGCTGTTCACGATATGGTTGATCCCGTCGAGAAACATCGTATCGGTCGCTGCCTTCATCTCCTCGAGTGTCGCGCTGAGCAGCGGCATGTTCAGCCAGGTGTAGGTTTCAGCCGAGGCGAGAGGCTTTTGATAGATATGGGCGGCCGAAGTGCAGAGGCGGCGATGCTTGATGTTCACCGAGTAATGTGTCCCGTGAAAGATGTCCTCGCCTTCCGGAATATCCGCGGCCGCATATCCCTGCATGGTGTCACCAAACGCGCCGTGGGCCTGGATGCGCGCCGTCATCCCGTGGTCCTTCGCCCAGCGTGCGAGGTGTTGGAAGAAGTACTCCACGATCAGGTCGGACATGGTGAGGTGATAGTCGTAGCGTAAATGCGGAGTGAGGGGGCCGGCCTCCTGACACAACACCGGAAGATAAGGCGTGAAATCATAGCCACGGCGGCGCTTGAACTCCTCCAGGAGGTGCGTTGTCCAGTCGGCACCGTAAACCTCAAGGCTGTCACAGAAAACGGAATG